>CAYQKZ010000157.1:0-7945 GCA_964418135.1 uncultured Desulfobacterales bacterium | reverse complement strand
CAGGATTTTTTAAAGAACATGGGTCTGATCCTGGATCAAACGGAAACGACCTGTTGTGCCTGGTCTTGATGTACGATCATGCTTAGTACAATTATCTTTGGAACATCGTACGCAGGCAAGCGACTTTCATTGCGGACTGTCTCCAGAAGTGGTGGGACGATAATAAAGGGCATTATCCGTGAGCAGGTGATCAATATTGATAACGGTTCGGATACCTCCAGTTGTCGAGCATAGTTCATGCGTGGCGACACGGAACTTCCGATATACACCCCCCAAGGGCGTTTCATCGGAGGATGTTAACCGTATTTTTCGCATTGCCTGGTTTATCGTATACTTTTGGCCCAAAAATATCTGGATCAACCGTGATATCTTTTTAAGTTGGCGGTATTTTCAAAGAGATTGGAAGGCCTTCTGGGATTTTGCCTGTTCAAGAGGATTCTAACATTAGGCGATTTCCATCGATGACGTTCGGATACAATATTTAAGGCGGCTGTATCCGTTGCGTTAATGAGAAATTGCAATAATCATAAATTCGGGAGGCTATGCCTAACATGCTGAAAGCATCCAATTTGAAAAAAGGAACTGTTGTTGGCATCAACCAACAAATTTATGTTGTCAAACACATTGATGTAAAAACCCCTTCCGCTCGGGGGGCGCTGACGCTTTACAAAGTGCGATTGATGAATGTTCAGAACGGTCAAAAATTGGATCAGACTTTTAAAGGTAACGATGCGCTCGATGATGTTGAATTGAGCCGAAGACCGGTTCAATATATCTATAAAGAAGGTGATCTTTACACGTTCATGGACAGTGAAGATTTCAATCAGTATACCCTTGGAGGCGAAACGATTGAGGAACAGTCCATCTGGCTGACTGACAATCTGGAAGGTATCACGGCGCTTCTGAATGATGGAAAAATCATCAGCATCGAGCTTCCGCAATCCATTGAACTGGATATTACGGACACGGCTCCTGCCATCAAGGGGGCGACAGCTACCGGAAGAAACAAACCCGCAACGATTTCAAACGGGGTTGTGGTTCAGGTTCCTGAGTACATGGAAGCGGGCGAACGGGTAAAAGTCAATACAGAAACAGGAAAATTCATGTCTCGTGCATAGATACAACAATGGATTATTCAATTTAGGGTTGACAAAACCCGATATTTTTTTTTATTTTATCTAGAACGTCGTATCAGAGAAAATCTGTAAAGGAGGTGGGCCTATCTTTTCACTAATAGCCAAATTAGCCAGTACGCCGGAAGATAGTACTGCACATATGGATAGAAGAGGTTTTCTGAAATTAGGTGCAATGGCTGCAATACTCGGGGTGGTTCCGACCTCGGCCTATTCAGCCATACATCGGAAAGAAAAGAAAGCAAAGATCAATTCATCCAGAGCATTGCATTTTTACAATCCCCATACCAACGAAAAAATGGATGTATCCTATTTTTCTAAAGGCCGATATTCCCCGGCTGCACTGAAGGATATCAATCGTTTCTTCAGGGATTATCGGACGGGAGCAGTTAAAACCATCGATCCGCATCTACTCGACTATCTCTATGGTATTTCCATCAATCTGGAAACCCGTTCATCACCATTTCACATCATATCGGGATACCGAAGTCCTGAAACCAATGCTATGCTTAGCAGGGAAAGCGGTAATGTCGCCAAAAACAGCTTGCATATTCAAGGTAAGGCAGTGGATATTCGTTTGCCGGATCGTAAGATATCGGCGGTAAGACGGGTAGCGGTATCACTGAAACAAGGCGGGGTAGGATATTATCCGTCTGAAAACTTCGTTCATGTGGATGTGGGGGATATCCGGTACTGGTAGTTATACTGCGGACGGGCATAATCTTAACTTTTGAACCCCCACCCCAACCCTCCCCCGTTGGGAGAGGGAGCATAAGGAAAGTAGGAATCATGCCCTTTCGCAGTATATGACGAATATCAGGTCAATGCCGTCTGGTATTGACCTGAAACCTCAATTTTCGGCTCTGAGTTCCGGCATGCTTTCCGCCGAAATGATGGGATCCTTCAGTTTCGCTTTAAGCGCCTTTGAAAGCGGCGGGTCTCGATCATAGATATCGTTCACAAAGTGGATGATTCCCGTTTCAGTCACCCAGGCTGTCCAATAAAGGAGGTGAACCGGAATAGGATCTTTAAGATATACCACGGTCGTTACGCCACTTTTAAGGGTTTCCGTGATTCGCTGGTTGGACCACTGAGGATCATTTCGAAGGAGGTATGTTGCCAGCTCAACCGGTTTTTCAATCCGAATGCACCCGGAACTGAAATCTCGGGTAGCTTTCTTGAACAAAGCTCGCTGAGGGGTGTCGTGAAGATAAATGGAAAATTTATTGGGGAACATGAATTTGATTCTACCCAATGCATTCGATGGCCCAGGATCCTGACGCAGTCTGTATGGAAAATTATTGGTATTCACCCGATACCAGTCGATGGCTACAGGATTGATTTCCGGCGCGTTTTCATTTCCATTTTCAAATACTTTGATGTGCTGCTGAGTTAAATAAAGCGGATTTTTCCGGATAATGGGAAGTTTATCCTCTACGGCGATCTTGTAGGGAACATTCCAGTACGGATTCAATACCAGATATTTCAGTTTTTCGCTGAATACGGGTGTTCGGCGATAAGTCCTTCCTACAACCACCCGCATATCCAGAACGGTTGTTTGGTTTTCAACAACTGCCAGGCTGTAATCGGCAATGTTGACCAGGATATACCGGAAGCCTAAATCATGAGGTATCCAGCGCCACCGTTCCAGGTTCAACTCAATCTGGCGAATTCGTTCCTCAACAGGCACATTCATCGCTGTTAGGGTAGAAAGCCCCACAACCCCGTCCGGTTCAATTCCATGTCTTTGTTGAAAATGTTGAACTCCTTTCATCAGGGATTCATCAAATACGGTCGTTTTGTTATTCCGCGCCGGCAAATCGATATCTGCCGTAACGATCAGTCGTTTTCGAATTTTATCTACGCGTTCACTCATATCCCCGATTCGGAGGGATGGTCCGGACGGAATCGAAGGCCATCCGCCATTCTTCTGGATGCCGATATAATGCTGAAGTACATCTCTTAAACGGTAATAGGCGGCGTTGGCGGGTCGAAGGCCATCGAAAAAGGATTCAATCTGGGTTGAATAGGCGTCGGAGTTCAGAACTTCCTCAATATCGGATACTGGATCGAAAAACAACCAGGTCGAATCTACGTCGTTAGGTGTCACTCTGCCTGATAGCAGATGAGAGCTGAACAGCAAAAATGCATCTGTGAGCAGAACATCCATATCCGCTTGTTTTTTTGGGTCAATAGCCTGCTTCTGTGTCAAAGAGTAGTTTATATCTGCATTCAGGGATTTCAATTGATCCAAATGATAGTCTTCGGATGTCAGTCCATCCAATTCAGCATTTTCTATGATGCGAATCAGTTGATCTGCTTGGGGTGTCAGTCCGTTATCCTGTGACCAGACCGGAGTGAAATTGCGTTTTTCATAAAAATTTGAAAGCATCGTCTGGTAATAGATAGGCGGAAAAAATGAGGATGAATTCGTTTCCGCCATTTCGGGATGGAGTCTTTTAATGATATACGATTTGAGTTTTGGTTGAGAGATATCTGTTGGAGAACCTTCCGTCGGATATGCACCGAAAAAAAAGACGCCACTTCCCGCGATCAAAAAAAACGCCAGTGTTATTGCCGGGAGTTTTCTTTTCACGATTTCCTGAAAATGGATATTTTCAGGAATATATAAACGATTTAACTGCTTTGATAATTTCATCAGTACGGTCCGCATCTATCCATTTTACTTGTAAGTCTGCATGAAACCAGGTCAATTGGCGTTTGGCATAACGTCGGGTGTCTCGTTTCATCGTTTGAAGGGTTTCGTCCCAGCTAAGTCGCCCTTCAAAAAACGCCAGAATATGACGATAACCGATGGATTGAAGAGGCTTTAACTCGGAAGCATATCCTCTATCCATCAGGGATATTACTTCATCTACCAGTCCTTCTTCAACCATCAAATCGACCCGGTGATTTATTCTTTCATATAGTAATTCTCTTTGTCTGGAAAGTCCAATCCTTAGAACATCGAACAGTGGGGGGGCTTGCCGATGTTTCTCATGCCATGCTGAAATGGGATCTCCAGTCGTTTCATAAATTTCAAGTGCACGAATGATCCGGAAGGCATCATGGGGATGAATTTTTGTTGCAGATAAGGGATCAAACTTACATAATCGCTGGTAGAGTTTGTCCGTTCCTTTGGTTTCAGCTTCTTCTTTCATGGTCTGCCGCAATTTTGAGTTGCCGGATCCCGCCTGAAACAATCCATGAATCAGTGCGCGAATGTATAATCCCGTTCCTCCGGCAATCACGGCAGGAATGCTATTCTCTGCAAGCTGAGAAATCAGTTTTCTACTCATTTTTACATATTGCTCAGCATCAAACGGTTCATCCGGATCAACGATGTCGATCATGTGGTGTGGAATTCGGGCCTGTTCCAGTGCTGAAGGTTTGGCGGTGCCGATATCCATATATCTGTATACCTGCATGGAATCCGCACTGATGATTTCGGCATCCAGCGCAGAGGCAACTTCAATGGCGGTAGTTGTTTTTCCGACGCCGGTAGGGCCGCATATAACCACGATACGTAGAGGGGAAATGCTTGTCATAACGACTCGTTTATATACACCATGAGTGTGATGATCTGCAATTTAAAATAAGAACGGACAACAGGTAGGAATTGAGAAAAAAATCTATGATAAGCGTGTAGTGGTGAATGGGATCAAACGGTGTAAAGCGAATGCTTACGTGTCGGCATTACACCGTTATTAGAAAAAAGAGGAATGGAGCAAAGAGTGGTTATTTTTTCTTCTGTTTCTGTTGACCGACACGAACTTTTTCTTTGGTAACTGTTTCGGAAAATTTTGCTGCATTGAATGCACAACCAACTTTGATCTTTTTGTCATCTACCCACCGCATCATGTAAGCAGGATTGGGATAAACCGAACAATCGTTATTGGCATTGATTTTTACACAGCCTTCGCAATGAGGGGTGATGTTTCCCATGAAAGCCTTCCTTTCGTTTATGTCGTAAAGAAAAAAAGGGATTACAACAATGTGTAACCCCTCTGAACATCTGATGGCGGGAGCGACGAGGCTCGAACTCGCGACCTCCGGCGTGACAGGCCGGCGCTCTAACCAACTGAGCTACGCCCCCGTTTCTTTGCGGATTGCCGTAACAGAACCAGCATAAATGATCTGGTAGGCGGAACAGGGCTTGAACCTGTGGCCCTCGGCTTGTAAGGCCGATGCTCTCCCAGCTGAGCTACCCGCCCTTCTTTCAATCACAAAGAAGTTACCTTATATAGAAATCACAGAATCAAGTCAAGAAAAAAAAATTAAACCAACGGATGAATTGGAAGATTCTCTTGGCGTTGCTGACCAATGATATCCAACGCCAGGTCATTGCTGTTGAATAATTGGGTACCCGGATTTAAAATCAAGGCATGGCTGAGTACTTCATCCATATGATCCACCAGAATAAATGTAAGCTGTTTGGCGATGGTTTCCGGAATGTCTTTTAAATCTTTTTCATTTTCTTTCGGTAGAATGATTTTTTTAATGCCGCCCCGATGGGCAGCCAAAATTTTTTCTTTAATGCCTCCGACGGGAAGAACGCGGCCTCTTAGCGTAATTTCGCCGGTCATGGCAACGTTCCGATCAACAGCCTTTCGGGTTAACGCGGAAACAATGGATGTACACATTGATATGCCGGCAGACGGGCCGTCCTTGGGAATGGCACCTTCCGGGATATGAATGTGAATATCGAAATGTTTATGAAAATCCATATCGATCATTAGATGTTCAGCACGAGAACGTACAAAGCTGACGGCTGCCTGGGATGACTCTTTCATGACGTCTCCAAGCTTTCCTGTGACAATTTGCTCCCCCTTGCCCGGCATGATCAATGTTTCAATGCAGAGAAGTTCGCCGCCAACTTGAGTCCAGGCCAGGCCGGTTACCAGTCCTATCTGATCTTTTTCTTCAATCAGTCCATGACGATGTTTCGGAGGACCGAGATATTTCTGAACCGATCGAGAATTGACGGTTATGGAATCGATGGTTTTGTTTTTAATTAATTCACGGGCTATCTTACGACAGATGGAAGCAATTTCCCTTTCAAGATTTCGGACGCCAGCTTCACGGGTGTAGCGTTGAATCAGGGTTAAAATGGCATTTTTGGTAAATTCAACGGTTTTTCCTTCCAGTCCATTTTGTTTGATCTGTTTGGCGATCAAAAAATCCTTAGCAATATGGTATTTTTCAAATTCGGTATAACCGGACAATCTGATAATTTCCATCCGGTCCTGAAGTGGCAGTGGAATGTCCGGAAGGGTGTTGGCGGTGGTGACAAAAAGGATGTCCGATAAATCATAATCAACATCCAAATAATGATCGTTGAACGTCGAATTCTGTTCCGGGTCCAAGACTTCCAATAGGGCTGCTGAGGGATCACCTCTGAAATCCATACTCATCTTATCTACTTCATCAAGGCAAAAAACCGGATTGTTGACGCCGGATTTTTTCAAGGACTGGATGATTTTGCCGGGCATGGCGCCAATATAGGTTCTGCGATGCCCACGAATTTCCGCTTCATCTCGGACGCCGCCAAGCGAAAGACGGATATATTTTCTGCCGGTTGCTCTGGCAATGGATTTAGCCAGTGATGTTTTTCCGACACCAGGAGGGCCGACAAAGCACAGGATGGGGCCGCGTACTTTTTTGACCAGGGATTGGACCGCCAGGTATTCCAGTATACGCTCTTTGGGTTTTTCCAATCCATAATGATCTTCATTCAGAATTTTTTCCGCTTCGAGCTGATCATCTTGAACGTCTGTCTGATCATACCAGGGAAGACTGATCATCCAGTCGATGTAATTCCGAATCACAGTCGCTTCAGCCGACATGGGCGCCATCATCTTCAGTTTCTTGAATTCATGAAGGGCCTTGTCTGTGGCTTCCTTGGACATTTTTTTCTGCTGGATAAGGGTTTCGATCTCCTTGAGGTCGTCTCCGGCATCCTCTTCCGCACCCATTTCCTTTTTGATGGCCCGCATCTGTTCATTCAGATAATAGCTTTTCTGGGTCTTTTCCATTTGTTCCTTGACCCGATTTTTAATTCGCTGATCCATCTGAAAGGCATCGATTTCCATTTTGATCAGGCTCAGCAGAAACGCGAGACGTTCGTTCAGAGTATCGATTTCAAGAAGACGCTGTTTGTTCTCGATTTTAAATGAAAAATGAGCTGAAACGGTATCGGACAACTGTGAAAGATTCGTAATGGCGGATACGGTGTTCAGAAGGTCTTTGGAGATATTTTTGGTAAGTTCGGCGAATTCCTGAAAGCTGCTTATTATTGCTCTGCCGAGTGCAAGCCCTTCGGTATCTTCGACATATTCTTCCGTTATCGGTTCGATTTCAACTTGAAAAAAATCTTCCTGATGAATGAATTGCCTGATACGCCCCCTCGATTTTCCTTCAACCAAAGCTTTTACCGTACCATCGGGAAGGCGAAGGAGCTGAAGTACCTTCCCGATGGTGCCGATCAAGCTGATGTCGTTGATATCCGGATTTTCTTCACCGATTTTTTTCTGTGTCGATAAAAAAACATTTTTTTCATTGTTCATCGCATCCGCCAGTGCCTTGACAGATTTGGATCTGCCGACAAACAGCGGTGCAACCATATGTGGGAAAACCACAATGTCTCTCAGCGGCAGCAAAGGTAAGAGCGTAACCTTGGGCGTCGAGCCGTCTTGTCTGAATTTTTTTGTTAAATTAATCATTTTTTTTTAAACTACCATTATGCTTGTTTTTTTACCGGTTCATAAAGCAGAATCGGTGATTCGTTATGCAGAACGACTTCTTCGCTGATA
>CAYQKZ010000156.1:0-7984 GCA_964418135.1 uncultured Desulfobacterales bacterium | reverse complement strand
GGTGAAACGGGCGATTTCCAATTATTGTGTCACCCTGCGCTATATTCACCCGGAAGTATCCGGAAAGGATCTACTGAAAATGGGGGTGGTGCCCGGCCCGATCTACCGTGAGATTCTTCAGTCTCTTCGAAACGAAAAAGTGAATGGATTGCTGAAGACACGAGACGATGAAATGCAATATGTCACCAGACGGCTGATGTCCGAAGATATTTCGCCGTTTCGGACGGCCCCTCCTCCGGTTTCGGCTGGATGCCGGGAAACCAATGTTCAGGCCGTTCATCTTTTGTGGGAAGAAAAGCGGTAAAAAACTATTTTCTAAGTGTGCGGGTGTACTTGCCGGAAAAATCGTTACGGCCAAATGGTCATTCAATTATTTAACAGGAGTTTTTCATGACGGTAAAAAAAAGGATTTTAAGCGGTATGCGCCCGACGGGCCCCCTTCATCTTGGTAATTATCATGGCGCACTGGATAACTGGATCTCCATGCAGGAGCAGTTCGACTGTTTTTTCTTCATCGCCGACTGGCATGCCCTGACCAGCGACTACGAAAATCCAGGAAACATCTCCCGTTTCGTTCAGGAAATGATGATCGACTGGCTGAGTGCCGGCCTGTCTCCGGAAAAATGCACGCTGTTCGTTCAGTCCAACGTGATGGAGCATGCCGAACTCTTTCTGCTGCTTTCGATGATCACCCCGGTCCCCTGGCTGGAACGTAATCCCACATACAAGGATCAGATCATTCAGCTCGAAAACAAGGATCTGTCCACCTTCGGATTCCTGGGATACCCCGTGCTTCAGGCCGCGGATATCATCATGTACAAGGCCAACGGCGTTCCGGTCGGTGTCGATCAGGTGCCGCATATCGAAATCACCCGCGAAATCGCCCGCCGCTTCAATTATCTTTACGGTAACGTGTTTCCGGAACCCGAAGCCATCCTGACGCAGACATCCAAAATCCTGGGTCTGGATCGGCGCAAGATGAGCAAGAGCTACAACAACGCCATTTATCTTTCCGACCTGCCAGAAGACATCCGCACCCGTGTTTCCACCATGATCACCGATCCGAATCGCGCCAGACGAAAAGATCCGGGAAATCCTGAAGTCTGTAATGTCTTTGAATTTCACAAGATTTATTCGCCGCCGGCCGTTGTAACGGAAATCGACGGCCAGTGCCGGTCCGCCGAAATCGGGTGCGTGGAATGCAAAAAAATCATGGCGGAAAATCTGATTGCGGCTCTGGCCCCGATTCAGGAAAAACGCAGTTACTTCCAGGATCGGCCGGAAATGGTTCAGGAAATTATCGCATCCGGAAACCAGAAAGCGCAGGCTGTAGCCCGGCAGACCATGCAGGAAGTGCGAAGCGCAATTCGTATATAGTGCCCGTTAAAAGAGATTAATGGGCATCGGTTCCCAAGCTGGAGCTTGGGAACCAGCGGAGCGAATAAATCAATTTTCAGAAAAAATTGAGCGAAATGTAAGTACTAAACTTGCCTGATATTTTTCATATCAAGAATTTTTTTTCGAAAGCTCAAGTATCATAGCTTGATACAACAGATCAGATTGTGTTTCCAGTTCAGCCAGTTGTGCCGTAACGGTTTTCAAGTCTTCGTTCATAGCCGACTTTTCTATCTCAAAGGCCAGATTCCGCAGGCTTTCTCCTCCCACGTTCGCTGAAGCTCCTTTAATGGTGTGAGCCTGTCTTTGTACCCCTGTAGCATCTCCAGCATCCAGATATCCCTTTAACACGGTGATCTGCAGTGGTATATCTTTCAGAAACCCTTCAATGATCATTTTGGTCAAATCCGTATCATCCGATAACCGTGTCATCAAGCTCTCTTTGTCAAATATGGGGTATTGCGACTCGGAGCATAATTCCTGGGTGGTGGAGGGTTTGATTTGCTGTACTATGTCAACGGCTTCTCTATTATTCGGCAGCCATTTCTTCAGTATTTCAGCCAATGCGTGAGGAGAAACAGGTTTAGATACGTAGTCGTTCATGCCGGCTTTCATGCAGTTTTCCTTGTCGCTCTGCATGGCATGAGCGGTCATGGCGACAATGGGAATCTGGCCAATGTTGCTATCAGATTCGAGTTTGCGAATTTGACGGGTAGCCTCAAGACCGTCCATCTCAGGCATCTGCACATCCATAAGCACCAGATCGTAGGGCAGGGTTTCGAGAGCCTTGATCGCTTCTTTGCCATTAGCCACTGCATCGGCACGCAACCCCAGCTTCTTCAAAATGCCAAGGGCTACCTGCTGGTTTGTGATATTGTCCTCGGCTATCAAAATTCGTGCCTTTGAGTTGGTAAAAAACTTCATTGTTTCATGGACAGTGTATCTGGTAGCGATTTTCGATTGATTCGCCTTGTCTCGATCACCCAGCGCCAGAGACAAAACAGCCTTGAGTTCCTGGTGACGTATCGGCTTAGTCGTATATGCCGTAAAGCCGATCTCCTCAAAACGATCAGCATCACCCCGCATGCCAAGGGAAGTCAACATTACCATCCGGGTGGCAGCAAGTCGATCATCCGATCGGATGTTCCTGCCCAATGTCTCACCGTCCATACCAGGCATCTGCATGTCGATTACAGCAATCCTGAATGGATCATTCTCGTTGAGTGCCTTGTAGAGATACTGAATCGCTGAAAGACCGTCCATCGCCTCAGATGGACGCATGCCCCAGGATGTCAAACGTATGGTCAAAAGTTCCCTGTTTGTAGCGTTATCATCAACAATAAGCACTCTCACATTGAACAGATCTGCAGGAACGATACTTTCCACATTTGCTTTGGCACCCTGTTTTTCAAGACGTGCCGTGAACCAGAATTCTGAACCTTTTCCTTCTTCACTGCATACACTTGCTTCCCCGCCCATCAACTCAGCCAATTGTTTGGAAATAGCCAGACCCAGCCCTGTACCGCCATAATGGCGTGTGGTCGATGTGTCAACCTGACTGAACTTGTTGAAAAGTAAGTTGATTTTATCTTTGGGAATGCCGATGCCTGTGTCGTACACAGAAAAACGCAGCAGCACATCGTTTTCATTCATTTCGATCGGTGAAACACGGATTGTCACCTCTCCGTGTTGGGTGAACTTGACAGCATTGCCCGCCAGATTGGTTAGAATCTGGCGTAACCGGCCGGGGTCACCTCGCAGAAACATTGGGACGTCCATATCGGCGAAGCAGAGAAACTCCAGTCCTTTTTCATGAGCACGCACGGCTAATGTGGCGGCAAAGTCGTCCAGCAGATTCGATAGATCGAAATCAAGCGTCTCCAGGTCGAGCTTTTGAGCTTCAATCTTGGAGAAATCGAGAATATCGTTGATCAGGCACAGCAATGACTCACTGCAGTTTCGCACGATTTCAGCATAGTGACGTTGACTGTCATTTAATTCCGTATCCAGCAGCAGACCGGTCATACCGATAACGCCATTCATAGGGGTCCTGATCTCGTGACTCATGTTCGCAAGAAATTCACTCTTGGCAGCGTTGGCAACGTTGGCAGCATCCATCAAATGCATTGATTCATCAAGTGACTCCTTCAAGCGGGTATTGATCTCCCTGAGCTGATTACTTTGCTGCTTCATGGAGGTCATCATCACCGCGATCTGCGTGATCGAGGGACGAAACACGAGTAAAAATTCAAGTAGCAAGACCAACATCCCCACCACCAGTATAACGCGATCCAGGTTCTGCATCGCGTCGATCCGCTCCTTGGCCTCCTTGTCGAACTGAAAAGTGATCTTGTCCATCAGTTCCAAAAAAAGCGACTCATTCCGCAGCATCACATCCGCCGTTGTATGGACAAGACCGGAATCTTGAACAAATCGACCCTCCTTGACTTGTGTTAACAGATATTCCACAGAATCCACCATGTCGGCGTGGAACGGTTCCATTTCTGCAAACAACACCCTAACCTCTGAGGAGTTCTGCCTTGCCGGCAAACCCAGTTTCTCGTTGCCATATTGCAAACCTAAGTGGGCCATTTTCCACGAGGCAAGGGAATCGGAAGTCTCTTTGAGACGGCTCGTAAGTAACTCGCTGTCGGTTATGTGTTCTAAGGCCAGGACACATTTGGTCAGACGCTGACTCAGCATTCGCTGTCTTCCGGAGAGGTTGATGACCCGCGAGTCGCTACCGTTGCGCTTTATGGCATACTGCATTATCAAGGACGATGACAGAATCGTCAGGGCGATGAAAGTCAGGGCGATGCCATAGATTACCTTAAAGTGCTGCAGACGCTTTTCGTTCATAAAATGAACTTTCTGAAAGTCTATATATATGAGACTGGTTTCTGGAATTAGGATTCGAGACTTGACGAAGAGGAATAATGAACTTTCTGAAAGTCTATATATATGAGACTGGTTTATAGTAAAGCGGAATTTCCCGCTTGGAGCGTGCCATGGCCATAGCGATCGCCCGACGCATGGCCGCCTGATAATCTTTGGCAGCCGGCTTTTCAGCAACAGGTGCGGCGGGCGGAACCTGTTGCTGAAAGGCTGTGTCAGGCTTTTCTTCGACCGGCGTCAACGGGGCTTTTTCCATAGACAGCGGGGATACCGATGCAGCGGCTCTTTCAACATCCGCCGCATGGATCACGCCGCATGGCCCCGTTCCATCAGCTGATCTCTGCAGAGATGCTTCCGCTCCGCCACCCCTCATCCACAATGAGTACTCGATGTGTGCGGGCAACTGAATCCAGGAAGGTTTTTTCATCGAGAGGACGCAGGGTTCGCAGATCGATCACCTCTGCTTCAATTCCTTCGTTAGAAAGAATTTCCGCCGCGTCCAGCGATTTGAAAAGACTTGCCGAATAGCTGATGAGGGTAATATCCCTGCCAGAGCGCCGAATACGGGCTTTGTCGATATCCATCGGTCCGGCATCGGTGGATATCATCCCTTCCATATTGTACAGACCGCTGTTTTCAAAAATAAGCACCGGGTCCGGATCTTCCAAAGCTGTCCAGAGCATGCCGCGGGCATCCTCGACCGTTGCCGGACATAACATTCTGATGCCGGGGATGTGGGCATACCAGCCTTCCAGACTGCGGGATTGCTGGGCCGCCAATTGCCGGCCGCCTCCGGTGGCCATCCGGATGACGATGGGAACATTGAGCTGTCCACCGGCATTGGTGTTCTGGGTTTCATTCACTGTCCTCCAGTGTTGAAAGGTCTCCTTCAGGTAACCCCAGCTCGCGCGCCTTGAGCAGCCGCCGCATGATCTTGCCGGCTTTGTTTTTGGGAAGATCATGCTTGAAATCGATCTCTTTCGGCGCCACTGCCGAACCCAGTTTCTTGCGGGCAAAACCAATGAGTTCCAGACGCAGCGCTTCGCTTGGATCGATGCCGGACTTGAGGGCAACAAACGCCTTCACGATTTCTCCGATAAGCGGGTCCGGCTTTCCGATAACACCCGCCTCCGCAACAGCGGGGTGTTCCATCAACGTACTCTCCACTTCAAAGGGGCCTACCATATGACCGGATGTCTTGATAATGTCATCGGCACGGCCCATAAACCAGAAATAGCCGTCTGCATCGCGTTTTGCCATATCTCCGGAAATATACCAGCCGCCGGCAAAGCTTTTCCGGTAGCGCTCTTCATCATGCAGGTAGCCCCGAAACATGGAAGGCCAGCCTGGGCGGAGCGCCAGATCACCATGAATTTCAGGTGCATCGATTACCTGAACGGTATCCTTGTCGATACGATGGACAATGGCGGCTTCGATTCCGGGAAGCGGCCGCCCCATGGAACCGGGCCGGATGTCCATGGCGGGATAGTTGGCGATCATGATGCCGCCCGTTTCCGTCTGCCACCAGTTGTCATGGATCGGCAGCCCCAGGGCGTTCACCCCCCAGAGTACGGCCTCGGGATTGAGCGGTTCGCCGACACTGTGAATGACACGCAGATGACTTAGATCGTACTGCCGGACCGGCTCGATGCCCAATCGCATGAATCTGCGAATGGCCGTGGGCGCCGTGTACCAGACACTGACTTTCTGATCCGCCAGTATTCGGCACCAGCGCATGGCATCGAAATCGGCTTCATCCACAATATTGGTGATGCCGTGGAGCAGGGGGGCGATGATTCCGTAGGACGTGCCGGTGATCCATCCGGGGTCTGCCGTACACCAGAAGACATCTTCCGGATGAAAGTCCAGCACGTATTTGCCGGTCATGTAATGGCAGCAGACGGCATTGTGTACGTGGACCGCACCCTTGGGCATTCCCGTGGTGCCACTGGTGAAGTGCAGAACGGCAACATCTTCCGGATCCGTCGGCGGGATCGTGAACGCATCGGTGGATTCAGCCATCAGGCGCGGCAGAGACAGCAGATCGTCCGCCAGATGGTCGGGGACATCGACGATGAGTACCTGCCTGAGTTTCGGCAGCTTGTCTCTGAGCTGGCTTACCTTCTGATGGTAGTAACGTTCGGTTGTCACCAGGATTTTTGCATCTCCCCGGCTCAGACGCTGATATACAGGTTCCGGCCCGAAGGCAGAAAAAAGGGGGCAGAAGACACTCGTGTTTTTGAATATTCCCAGGGCCGCTATGTACAGTTCGGGAATGCGTCCGGCCAGAACCGAAACCGTATCTCCCTTTCCGATGCCCAGTCCTTTGAGAATATTGGCAAACCGGTTGCTTTGGCATTTGAGATCGCCATAGGTGAAATTCCGTACATCACCTTCGCTTCCAAGCCATCTGAGCGCCACATGGTTGCACAATTTCCCATCCGCATGACGATCGACCGCTTCATGAGCGATATTGAGCCCTCTGCCATCCGGAAGCCCGTCCAGGGAATTGCGGATATCATCCCAGGAAAAATGTGAAAACGTGTCGTTATAATTGAGAAGATTCGGAGCGATTGTCGATGATTGCGGCTGTTTTTGAATAGGCGTCCATTGCAAACGCATATGCTGTTGTAAAAAAGGCTGGAGGAGGGGAAAAAAGTACATGTCTTAACCGCTTGAAGTTTAACTTTAAAACATGATAATCGGGTATGAATTAGGGTTTTTGTTATTTCGTACCATGGATAATATGATGAGTCAAGATGATTTCAGGCGCGAAATCTGGGCACTGGTTCAGTTCAATGGGATACCATTTTATGATTGCATAACATTCTAAAATTGTTACGTGGAGTTCTCTTCGTTTTCATATCGTTGAACTATGAGGAGACTCCCCCCGGTCTGTCCCAGAATTCTTTGTGTTCATAGACCATCAACCGGCCTTCGGCGGCGATTTTTTCAGAGGACCGACTTCCAAATCACAATGTTCATCTTCCGTAGGTCAGCAGAATAATCTAAGCCGCCAGGCGATATTTGATTTCCGATATATCTTTTTCCAATGTAGCGATCCGCTGTTCCAACATTTGATGTTCTTCGCGACGCACAATTACTTCATACAGGCGTTCGAGACGGGTGGTAAAAGCATCCATACGAGAGATAAAATGGCTTTGAATCGAATCGATCCGTTTGTTGGTGTCATCGATCCGTCTCACCAACTCATCGCGAACCGAATCGATCCGTGTGTTGATTTCATCGATCCGCCGGCTTTGATCGGCCAGGTGTAAATTCACGTCATCGAGACGTTTATTCATCATGACCAGAGTAGCTTTAACCTCTTTGTTTTCTTCCCGAATTCGATCTAGCTCGGGGAGCATCATTTCCTTAATGGCGACTCGAACACCTTCGATTATATCCATTGTACACCTCCGGCTGATTGTTTATCTGATATCCTGAACTTCTATATTCTAAAATTTTTGGCTCTTGTTGGATTCCGGGGTCTTGTATCTTTAAATTTAGCATAATATACTGGATTTATTATAGATTAACCAAATACATTCTGTGGACTAAAATAAATAAATATTCCAATTAAATACAATTAGTTACCACCGTTTTTCGGGGATAAGACCCTGAAACACAACATGAGCCATGAAGTTTATTATCGGTTGGGTTTATCCGGAATTCCATTGGGCAGGAACCATGT
>CAYQKZ010000155.1:0-8023 GCA_964418135.1 uncultured Desulfobacterales bacterium | reverse complement strand
CACTCATGCGTGCCACGCCACCGTGGACGCGAATATCCGCAGGAACTCTTTCCAGAGCCATGACCGCACACGCACCGGCCTGTTCGGCGATTTTGGCCTGATCGGATGTTACCACATCCATAATCACGCCGCCTTTCAACATCTGTGCCAGTCCGCGTTTTAACCCTGTCGTTCCAACGGTTTGATCCATAATGCCTCCTTACTTCCTTTCATAATCTGTTGACATATGATTGCAGGGCATTGCGGGTCTGCATAAGTGACGACCCGCATTTCCCCAGCATTTAAAATTGATTTTGACTGTCTTGTGAATTCAACGTCGATGAATCGCTCCGTTTTCTATAGCTTTCAAGATAACGATTTTGAGTACGTTATCGGTCGGGTATGTACGAAAAAAGTACTATTTTCTCCCTGCTGCCGTCGCAAAACCATTATTTTAAAAGCTATATCTGCGGATCGTTATTTTTTCAGATGGCGGCTACCCAACCGAACAAGCATAAAGACCGCCGTAACGGCCAGGCAAATACCGATAACCTGGGAAATCGAAAAAATCTCGAAATACGTGTTTCCGCGAAAATCGCCCCGGAAAATCTCGATGATGGGTCGGGTAACTCCATAAAGCAGAACATACATCCAGAAAAGCTGCCCCTGAAACCGGATTTTTTTTCGAAACAACCACAATACGACAAAAATTGAAAAGTCGCTGAGTACCAAATAGAGCTGCGTCGGATGCAGGGGAAGCCTCAGAGGGGCTAGACTGTCGGGATGATTGAACGTGATCGCCCACGGCAGATCGCAAATCTTGCCGTAACAGCAACCGGCAAAAAAGCAGCCGACCCGACCAATGGACTGCCCCACTGCCAGCCCCGGAGACATGATATCCGCCGTCTGCCAGAAAGACAATCCTGCTTTTTTTACATACACCATGGCCACGATGACGGCCACGATGAATCCTCCGTAAAAGACCAGCCCACCGTTCCAGATACGAAAAATTTCGACAGGATCAGACAGAAAAGTTCTTGGATCCGTGAATACGTAAAAAAGCCTCGACCCGATTACCGCACCGATCAGGATATAAAATGACAGGTCCAGGATTTTCTCCGGATCCTGACCGACCCGCTCCGCTTCTTTTCGGGCAAGCGTGATGCCCACAAAAAAAGCGATCGCCATCATCAGGCCGTAGGTATATATGGCAAAATTGCCGAACTTGATCAGTATCGGGTGCATGCGCTCCATCATTCCGGCATTTTGTCGAAAAGCAGGTGATATACCAGAATCGTCATGCCCACGGTAATCCCACTGTCGGCTACGTTAAACGCCGGCCAGTGATATCCGCCTACATAAAAATCCAGAAAGTCCACCACTTCGCCGAATCGAAAACGGTCGATCATATTGCCGACAGCACCTCCAAAAATCAGGAGCAGTGCTATCGACAACCAGGTATAGTGTATCGGCGTACTGAAATAAAAATACAGAACGACGATGGCCGCCAGGGAAGACATTGCCAGAAATATAAAGCTTCTGATGTGGGGCCCTTGGTCAGCCATAAATCCAAACGCCCCACCGGGATTGTGAATATGGGTGATATTGAAAAAACCGGGAATGACCGGAATTATTTCAAACATGGGCATCCACCGCAATATGATCATTTTGCTGATCTGATCCAGCACAATGACACACCCGGACACCATCAAGAGTTTTATGATCCTGGCAAGGGTCATGGGACGTATATTTCCCGGCAGAAGGTTGAAGTTCATCCCGCTGTTACCGTCTGCTCAATAGCATTCAAACATCGGGGACACAGCGTCGTATGTTCGGGGTGACATCCAACATCGGGATGATACACCCAGCAGCGCTCACATTTCTTCCCTTCAGCAGGTGTTACCTGAATTCTGAGAGTAGCGATTTCCTGACTGACAAAGGCCGGAGAAAGCGGCTCGGCATCCAGCAGGACAACCTGAGATACGATAAACAGGAACGGCAGGTCTTCCTGATAGGACAGGAGCAGGTCGTGCATCGCATCCACAGCCGAAATCGTGACCCGCGCATCCAGGGGATGCCCGATCTGTTTTTGTACTCTGGCTTCTTCGAGGGCACGGGTCACTTCGCCTCGAACCGATAGAAGTCGCTGCCATTCCTCTGACAGGGATGAATTCATCCACCCGGACTGGACCACCGGATAGAGCGTCATATGGACACTGGCCTCTTTTCCGGGAACCGCCGGCATATAACGCCAGATTTCTTCCGCTGTAAACGGCAGAATAGGCGCCATCAGACGGACCAGAGCGTCGAGTACTGCATACATAACCGTCTGCGCACATCTGCGCGCTGAAGATCCGGCCGGCGATGTGTAAAGCCGATCTTTCAGGACATCCAGATAAAACGCCGAAAGCTCCACCGTACAGAAATTATAGAGCGCATGGTGGACGATATGGAAATCATAGGTGGCATAGGCTTTCCGGTTTTTTTCAATCAACTTCTGAAGCCGATGCAGAATATATCGATCCATCCGCGGCATGGCTTCAAAATCCGCTGCATCCCTGTCCGGATCGTAGTCATGCAGGTTTCCCAGCATAAACCGGCAGGTGTTTCGAATTCGGCGGTAGGCGTCACTCAATTGATTCAGAATGTTATCGGATATCCGGATATCGTCCCGGTAATCGGAAGCCGATACCCAGAGCCGAAGAATTTCCGCCCCGTATTTATCCACGACTTTTTTAGGCGCAATGACATTACCGACGGATTTGGACATTTTTTTGCCATTGGCATCCACCACGAATCCATGGGTCAGCACGGCCTGATAAGGCGCCCTCCCACGGGTACCGACCGCAGTCAGCAAGGCACTATGGAACCATCCACGATGCTGGTCGCTGCCTTCGAGATATAAATCTGCCGGCCATCTGAGATACGAACGATACTCCAGAACCGCCGCATGACTGACGCCGGAATCGAACCAAACATCCAGAATATCGGTTTCCTTGGTAAATGCGGTGTTCCCACAGGCCTGACATACGGCACCTTTCGGCAGCAGCTCTTCAATGGTTTTCTCGAACCAGACATCGGCCCCATATGCCTTGAACAACTCGAAAACATGCGCCATGATCTCGGGGCTGATCAAAATCCGATCACATTTTTCACAACAGAAAACCGCAATCGGCACCCCCCATGCCCGCTGTCGGGAAACACACCAATCGGGCCGATTCTCGATCATCCCGTAAATACGGTCCCGCCCCCAGCTCGGAATCCATTGGACCCGGTCGATTTCTTCGAGCGCCTGTTTTCTGAGACCGGTTTTATCCATGGAAATAAACCACTGAGGAGTCGCACGGAAAATGACTGGTTTTTTGCATCGCCAACAGTGGGGATAGGAATGCTGCAATGTTTCCTGTTCCACGAGACTGCCGGTTTCCCGCAGTTTTTCGATAATCGGCGCATTGGCCTTGAACACGAATTGGCCTGAAAAGAAATCTACATCCGGTGTGAAACATCCGTTTTCATTGACCGGTGAATAGGTTTCCAGCCCGTACTGCAAGCCGACTTCATAGTCTTCCCGGCCATGTCCGGGTGCAGTATGCACGCACCCGGTGCCCGCATCGAGGGTAACATGATTGCCCAGAATCACCAACGACTCCCGCTGATAAAACGGGTGACGGCATTTCAGATTCTCCAGTTTTCGGGCAGGCAGTTCAGCCAGAATCGTATAGTTGGAGATGCCGAAAGTTTTCATGCAGGATTCCACCATGTCCCGCGCCAGAATATATACTTGCTTTTCGGAAACCTTGACGGCCGCATACACAAAATCCGGATGCAGGGCAATGGCCAGGTTGGCTGGAAGGGTCCAGGGGGTGGTCGTCCAGATTACGATATAAGGGGTTTCACCGGAAAGTTGCGGCAGATCGTGACGGATATCCGACATCAACTGGAATTTGACGAAAACCGACGGGGACGATTCATCGTGATATTCGATTTCAGCCTCAGCCAGAGCCGTCTGACATTGACAGCACCAGTGAATGGGCTTTTTGCTTCGAAAGAGGTTGTCTGCCATTGCAAACTTGAGACATTCGTTGGCAATGATCGCCTCGTATGTGTAGTTCATGGTCAGATAGGGATCGTCCCATTCTCCCATGACACCCAGCCGCTTGAATTCTTCCCGTTGAATATCGATGTACTTTTCTGCATACGCCCGACATAACCGACGGATATCGGCCTGGGACAAGTCTTTTTTCTTATCTCCCAGTTCTTTGTCCACATTGTGTTCGATAGGAAGACCGTGACAATCCCACCCTGGAACATAAACCGCATCGAAACCCGCCATCTGCCGGGATCGGACGATAATGTCCTTCAAAATTTTATTCAAGGCGGTCCCGATATGGATATGGCCGTTTGCGTACGGTGGGCCGTCATGAAGAATAAACAGTTCCCGACCCTTGGATGCCTTTCGAATGGCATCATAGAGATGGGTTTGGTCCCATTGATTGATCTGCTCGGGTTCACGCTGAGCCAGATTCGCTTTCATCGGGAAATCGGTTGCGGGCAGATTCAGGGTTTTTTTGTAATCCATTCAGTCCTCCAACGTCAGATAATTGATTTTTAAATGAAAAAGTTTAGTCGCAAATCCCTTTTGTGTCAAGGCAATATCCTTCAGATGGTCATAAACGGCCAGTCTCCTTCATTTTCTCTTCCGGGCTGCCAAATCTAATTATTTTGACAAGCGGCTTTATGAAATGATAAGTATCAAATACTTTTCCATATCAGCATTTTGTAACCCGTTTTATCGACACCCTAATTATCCGTTACTCGTGGAGAACAAAGCAAATGGAATGTATTGCCCCGGAACCGCTCGGAAACGACCCGAACAGCCTTCGGGAATCTATTATCAAACATATTAAATATTCGCTTGGCAAGGATATCCATAGTAAAACCACCCGGGATATCTATCTGGCTCTTACGTTGTCTCTGCGAGACCGGCTGCTTGAAAAACATCTGGAAACAGAGGCGCGATATCAGAAGATGGACGCCAAGCGACTCTATTACTTATCTATGGAATTTCTGATCGGCCGATCTCTGGGGATCAATTTAATCAACCTGGGGATATTCGATATCTGCCGTGAAGCATTGCTGGATATGGGCATCGATCTGGAAGAGGTCAGAGAACAGGAACCAGACGCAGCGCTGGGAAACGGCGGACTGGGCCGGCTGGCGGCCTGCTTTCTGGACTCTCTGGCATCCCTCGATTATCCTGGGTATGGATACGGTATTCATTACGAATATGGTCTTTTCCGTCAGGAAATCGACAATGGATATCAGAAGGAAAAGCCCGATCACTGGCTTTCCAAGGCCGGTCCTTTTCAAATCGAACGATCCGATGAAACCTGCATCATCCCCCTGTACGGCCGCATCGAACATAGCCAGGATTTGACCGGAAATTACAACCCCATGTGGATGGACTGGCGGGTCATCATCGGTGTACCGCACGACATACCGATCATCGGATACGGTGCCAAAACAGTCAATTATTTAAGATTGTATGCAGCAACACCTTCTTCCGATTTCGATATTCAAATTTTCAATGCCGGTGATTATTTCAGAGCTGTCGAGCAAAAAATCAAATCCGAAACCATATCCAAAATTCTGTATCCCAGCGATACCGTGGATACGGGAAAAGAATTGCGACTGGTGCAGGAATATTTTCTGGTTGCATGCTCGCTTCGAGACATCATCCGCAAATACCTCAAGACCCATCGGGAATTCGACAGTTTTCCAGATAAAGTCAATATTCAGATGAACGATACCCATCCGGCGCTGGCAGTTGCCGAACTGATGCGGATCCTGGTGGACGAGCAGTCTCTGGAATGGGACAATGCCTGGAATATCACTCAGAAAACCCTTGCTTACACCAATCATACCCTGCTTTCCGAAGCACTCGAAAAATGGCCTGTCAGCCTGCTCGAATACGTACTGCCCAGACATCTGCAGATCATTTACGAAATCAACCAGCGATTTTTAAGTGAAATCGCCGTTCTCTGGCCCGGCGATACCGATCGGTTAAGCAGGATGTCGCTGATCGAAGAAGGTGCGGAAAAACAGGTCCGCATGGCGCATCTGGCCATTGTCGGATCTCATTCCGTTAACGGGGTTTCGGCCCTTCATACCGATCTCGTCAAAACATCGCTGGTTCCGGATTTTTTCGCCAGATGGCCGGAGCGTTTCAACAACAAAACCAACGGCATCACCCAACGCAGATGGCTTTTGAAAGCCAATCCACTTTTGGCGGATTTACTCTCTGAAACACTTGGCGACGAATGGATTAAGAACCTGTCCCATCTCAAATCGCTGGAACCATTTTCAACCGATCCTTCGTTTCAGGAGCGCTTTCGTAAAATAAAACATGCCAACAAGGAAAGTCTCTGTAAAATCATCTATCAGTCCACCCGCATGAAAATCAGCCCCGACTCGCTGTTCGACATCCATGCAAAAAGAATACATGAATATAAACGACAGCTCCTGAATGTCATGCACATTATCCATGAATATTTCCGCATCATCGATGACGGGGTTGAACCGGCCCTACCCAAGACCTATATTTTCGCTGGCAAGGCGGCTCCCGGTTATTGGGCGGCAAAACAGATCATCAAACTGATTCATAATGTCGGAGATGTCATTCACAAGGATCGCCGTGTCAAAGGCAAGCTGAAAGTGGTTTTTATTCCGGACTATCGGGTATCGCTTGCGGAAAGAATTATCCCGGCAGCCGAAATCAGCGAACAGATATCGACGGCCGGTACGGAAGCATCCGGCACGGGAAACATGAAATTTGCGTTAAACGGTGCAATTACCATCGGAACCCTGGATGGGGCCAATGTGGAAATGCTGGAGGAAGTGGGGGCAGACAACATATATATTTTCGGTCTGAAAACCCGAGAAGTTCAGGTCCTGAAAAAAGCAGGCACGTATCGACCTTTGAATTATTATAACGAATACGAAGACATTCGTCGGGTGATGGATGCTTTCTGGGACAATCGTTTTTGCCCGCGTGAACCTGGCCTGTTTCGCTGGCTGTATCATCATATCCTCGAAAAAGGTGATGGTTATTTTCATCTTGCCGATTTTTTATCTTATTCTCGAATTCACGAAGCCGCTTTTGCCGATTATTTGCAGATTCCGTTATGGAATCGAAAATCCATTCTCAATGTCGCCCGCATGGGTAAATTTTCCAGCGACAGAACCATCTCTGAATATGCACGGGATATATGGGATTTGACGCCGGTACATTAATAGCAAACGCTATCAGTTTTTTGGAGGAGTTATGAAGATCGAAGCCGAAAACATTGGCGAAACTCTGATGTTGACGCCTTGTGACCACATTATAGATGCATCATCTGCCCCTGATTTCAAGAGCCAGATGACGGCATGGATACAGGAAGGCAATAACCGTATTCTTCTGGATTTATCGTTTGTCGAGTTTATCGACAGCAGTGGGCTGGGAGCCATCATTTCCCTCTTGAAGCTTCTTGCCGGTAAAGGTGATATCTGCCTGAGTGGTATCCGCGATCAGGTCATGTCCCTGTTCAAATTGACGCGCATGGATCGGATCTTTCGAATTTATGCCACTTCAGACGAAGCGTTGGAGGCTATGAAATTATCCGTTTGATGCTGATCGGTTACGCCGTGGTGTTTTTTATTTTTTGAATTGTCTGAAAGGATGATCGTCGTTATGGAATTTGAACCGGTTATCGGTCTTGAAGTACACGCTCAACTGAAAACCAGCTCCAAGATATTCTGCGGTTGTTCCACCAAATTCGGCGCAGAACCCAATACGCATGTTTGCCCGGTCTGCCTCGGCATGCCCGGTGTATTGCCTGTACTCAACAAGAAAGTGGTGGAGTACGCCCTACGAATGGCCATTGCCACACACTGCCGAATTTCTCCGGAAAGCCGTTTCGCCCGAAAAAACTATTTTTATCCCGATCTTCCCAAAGGGTATCAGATTTCCCAGTACGAGCTTCCGATTGCACTCGGCGGGCAT
>CAYQKZ010000154.1:6759-8039 GCA_964418135.1 uncultured Desulfobacterales bacterium | reverse complement strand
GTTTACTGTGGATTGAAGCTGTTTTCCGCCCGCATGGAGGCCAAGAATTTTACCCCGAATGAACTGGCAGGCCTGACGGATCTGGCTCATAGCCGGGGAGTTCAGGTTTATGTCACACTGAACACGCTCATCAAACCCGATGAATTGATACCTGCTGGAAAAATACTGGATGAGTTAAACCGCCATGTTCACCCCGATAGCCTGATCATACAGGATCTGGCGATGATTGCACTGGCCCGGCAGACCGGTTTTTCCGGAAACATTCATTTGTCTACCCTGGCCAATGTCAGCTTCGGATCGGCGCTGTCGCTGATCCGACAGATTCCGGGGGTTGACCGCGTGGTTCTGCCCCGCGAACTCAGCATCGATGAAATCAAAGCGGTGGCAAGCCATTGCCCTGAAGGACTTGGGCTGGAATTTTTCATACACGGCGCCCTGTGTTACGGGGTATCCGGCAGATGTTACTGGAGCAGTTTCTTTGGCGGTAAAAGCGGACTGAGAGGCCGGTGTGTTCAACCATGCCGACGTCTTTATACTCAGGACCGCACATCAAAACGATTTTTTTCCTGTCAGGATCTCAGCTTGGATATTCTGGTCAAGATTCTCCGGACTGTTCCGGAGATCAAAGCATGGAAAATCGAAGGCCGCAAAAAAAGCCCGCATTATGTTTACTATACGGTACGGGCCTATCAACTCCTGAGGGATCACGGTCAGGATGCCCACCATCGGAAAGAGGCGATTTCTCTGCTGTCTCATGCCCTTGGCCGAACCGGTACCCACTATGGTTTTCTCTCCCAGAGACCCCGAAATCCCATTCAGATCGACATTCAGACCGGTTCCGGCCTTTGCATCGGACATGTTTCCGGCGAGCGCAGTACGCCATGGGTACAGCCGAATCAGAACCTCCTGCCCGGCGATATCCTCAGGGTCGGATATGAAGACGAGCCCTGGCATGTCAGTCTGAAGATCAGCCATCCCGTTCCAATAAGCGACCGGTTTCATCCGGCTACCCGTGGCAAAGCACTTCCACTGAAAGGGACTCCGGTTTTTTTGACGGATCGCCGGGAACCGGAATTGATCGAAAACATATCACAGCTTGAATCGAAAATTCGGATACGTGATGTCGCCCCGCCCCCTTCGCTGTTTCAGCTTGCTTTGCCTCACCAACGTCTTTCCAAAGTCAAGGCTGTCGATCAGAGGGTATTTCGGACAACGATTGAATCTGCCGACAACGATTCGGAAATCGGGATATGGCTGTCCAGAAAAGTGCTATCGGATAT
>CAYQKZ010000154.1:6423-6749 GCA_964418135.1 uncultured Desulfobacterales bacterium | reverse complement strand
GATATTTTGGACAATCCGGATACGCCGCAACGCCTCAGACAACCCAGCATTTATCAGAAATTCTGGTGGTGGCTGCCCCCTGTCCTTTGGCCGACCGAAGAAACCGATTTCAAGTCTCTGATCGATCAATTGCTTCAGGCAGGCTGCAGGCAGTTTGTCCTGAATGCCCCGTGGCAGATCGTTTTTTTTAAAAATCCACGGCAACTGACTCTTTGGGCCGGCCCATTCTGTAATATCGGCAATCCATTGGCCATCAGTCAGCTCCACTCGTTTGGCTTTTCCGGCGTTATTGTCAGTCCGGAGCTTGAAAAAGCCGATTACCTCCA
>CAYQKZ010000154.1:0-6413 GCA_964418135.1 uncultured Desulfobacterales bacterium | reverse complement strand
CTCTCCGGGAGCTGGCCGCTATGTATTTCCCGTATTGTCTCCGATCATCACAAATATGATACCTTGTTTCGAAGCCCGAAGGGAGAAATGGCCTGGGTCAGCTTATCGGATTCGAATTATTGGGTTTATCCAAACTGGAAACTCGATTTGACGGCTTTTCGAAAAGAACTCGAGGATGTCGGCTACCGTCGTTTCATTCATCTGACGGAGCCGATCCCCCCATCCATCCAGATCAAGGACAGGCCCGGAACCTGGAACTGGAAGATATCTTTGGCATGACGACCCATTCAAATTTCATGGAAAAAGCGCTGATAGAGGCCCAGGAGGCTCTTGACCGGGGAGAATTTCCGGTCGGATGTGTCATCGTTGATGATGAAAACATCATTGCATCCGGTTCCAGACAGGGAACCACAGGAGTCGTGGCTAGCGAAACCGATCACGCAGAAATCCTGGCATTAAAGCGACTTGAATCCTATGGCCCGGTTGACCGCAACCGGTTGACGCTCTACTGCACGATGGAGCCCTGCCTGATGTGTTTCGGAGCCATTCTAATCAGCGGGATCCGACGCATTGTCTATGCCTATGAAGATGTCATGGGCGGCGGCACCCGGTGCGATCTCAGCCGGCTTCCGGCACTTTACAGTGAACGACCGGTTGTCATCGTCCCCCACATCCTCCGTGACAAGAGCCTGTGTCTGTTTAAACGCTTTTTTTCGAATCCCCGGATCACCTACTGGAAAAACAGTCTCTTGTCGCAATACACCCTGTCTGCCACACCAACGGCAGCACATCTCAAAGATCAGACAATATCCAGGTAACGGCTGAAAACGCCAGTACCCATCGATTACAATTCTGAATGTTGATTATTTTTGATATTTATATTGACAGAATCCGTGCAAGTCTGTATGTTGACACAAATCAGTAAAGATATGCAAAACACAGCATATCGGTTCGAGCAGAAGGATTGTTCCATGTTGCCACAGTGACGACCTGAAGTTTGTGACCTTGATGATATTTTATGAAAGGAGGAAAACACTATGGCAAATGGAATTGTAAAATGGTTTAATGACAGCAAGGGTTTCGGTTTTATCGAACAGGAAAACGGAAAAGATGTATTCGTACATCATTCCGCCATCAATGCAACCGGTTTTAAATCTCTTGCTGAAGGCGATCGCGTCACATTCGATGTTGTTCAAGGCCCCAAAGGTCCTGCAGCAGCAAACGTAACCCGGCTGTAATCGGTACATAAACTAATCATTATAAAAAGGCATTCATGTGAAAACATGAATGCCTTTTTTATTTTTCATTAAGGCAACTCAGAAGATATTCACACAGATACCGCCTACTGGAATCAACGCGTTTCCCTCAACTGCGATGTGCCGGATTTGAAACCGGTTTTTCAAATAATGAATATTTTCATTTTTCATTCCTCTCATGGCCGAAATTTGTTTCGGATGAACGTAAAGTAAAACGGTTTCCAAATCCCCCGCGATACTCGTCAACATTTCAACAGCCCTGTCACGATATATTTCGGCGATCACCAAATGCCCGAATGCCGGATGGAAGGGCCCGGCCAGAAGAACGGAGCCGTTTTCCAGATCCATTGTCGGTTGAAGCCCCATGCGAATGACACGGATGTTGTTTTTCCGAAATATCAAGTACAATCTTTTTACCAGTGACACCCCGACTGATAGGGATAACGGAACATACAGGCCTTGACGATACCAGTCCGCCAGCGGGCTGTGTTCCAGAACAACCGTCGGGTAAATCCGAACAAAATCCGGACAGAGTGCTGCAATTCGCCGGCCTGACAAAATTGCGCCATTATCGTCAT
This sequence comes from uncultured Desulfobacterales bacterium, assembly GCA_964418135.1. Taxonomy (GTDB): domain Bacteria; phylum Desulfobacterota; class Desulfobacteria; order Desulfobacterales; family Desulfatirhabdiaceae; genus RAAP-1. The sequence continues at coordinate 4,579 of CAYQKZ010000154.1, read as the reverse complement.
CGCCGGGAAGCCCCACCATCATCTGAACGCCTACTTCATACCCATCGGCTCTGGCAATTTCCACCGCAGAGGCAGTCTGCTGCGCCGTATGTCCCCGCCGACTAAGAGATAGAACCGCATCATTCATGGACTGCGCACCAATCTCGATAGTGGATACGGGAAAATCCTTCAGAATTGCCATCCGATCTGCGGTAAGGGTATCCGGCCGCGTCGAAAATCGAATACCGTCAACAATTCCGTCATGGACAAAGGAGGCCGCAACATCGAGAATTCTTAGGATTTCCCGGCAGTCGATACCCAGAAAATTCCCACCGAAAAATGCCACCTGCACGGGTTTACGGTGAGGAGTCAGATAGGTGAGATACGTTCGAATGCAAGCTTGTATCTGCTCATTGGAAGGTATCTGAGCTTGTGACCGGGTAATGACTTTCTGATTGCAGAACACACAGCGATGGGGACAGCCGGCATGTGGAATAAATACCGGAATGATGAATGGTTTAATCGAATTCTCAAGCGGGGGCATGCTTCATGAAGGCATCGATGGCTTTTCGGGCGGCATCCTGCTCTGCAATTTTTTTACTTTTGCCGAATCCCTTTGTCTGAATATCTCCGCATGTCAACTGAACAATAAATGTCTTGTCATGATCCGGACCGGTTTCGGCGGTAACAACATAATTTGGTAGTGGTCCCTGAATGCTCTGAATCGTTTCCTGAAACTGGCTTTTATAATCTTGAAGCGCAACCGACGGTGCGTTCGCCTCCATCAGGGGCTTCATGTAACGGGAAACGATTTCGAAAACGATTGAATAACCGCCGTCGAGATAGACGGCAGCCATCAGCGCTTCGAATGTATTGGCCAGTATGGACGGTTTTTTGCGACCATGGGTCTGGCTTTCACCCTTCCCGAGCAGAACATAGTTCCCAAGTCCGAGTTCTCCGGCAATATGGGACAACTGAGACTCATTGACCAGATGCGCCCGCATCCGGGACAGGTACCCTTCATCGACTTCCGGGTAATATATCATCAGCAGGTGGCCGGTGATCAGATTCACCACCGCATCGCCTAAAAATTCCAGGCGTTCGTTGTCTGGAAGGCCTTTTCCCTGCATTTCGTTGACAAAAGAACTGTGCCGCAGCGATTCTTCAAGAAGGGCCGGGTCGGAGAAAACATGACCGAGTTTTATTTCGAGTTCGGACAGACTGAGACGGAACATAAGATCAGATCATTGACTGCCGATGTTGCATCAGCATCTCATAGAGGGAATATGGAATGAAAAAGTCACCTCTCCCACATCCCAGTTGGATATTCGGTTTAATGGCGCCATGAAAATCGGTTCCGCCTGTGACCACCAGGTCAAATTTTCGTGCAAGTTCCAGATAGAGGGTGACGTTCTCCGGAGAATGATCGGGATAAAACACCTCGATCCCCTGCATGCCCATTTCCTTCAAGGCAGCCACGATGGATTTCATGCGGGAAACATCCGGAATGCCAAGCAGAAACGGATGGGCTAAAACAGGTGTGCCACCGGCTGCGGCTATCATTTCGATTGCCTGGCGGCAAGTTAATTTATATTTTTCGACATAAGCAGGTTTGTTGAACCCAAGGTAAATGTCGAAAGCTTCATCAATCGACCGGACAAACCCCTTTTTAATCATCAACTGCGCAATATGCGGTCTGCCGACCTGCGCTTCTCCGGATGTTTGAAACACTTCCTCGATAGAAATGTCCACCCCCATTTCGTTCAGACGATTGATGATGAAAGGATTCCGATTCTCGCGGGCATGTTGGAGTTTTTCCAGGTTGTGATTCAGCACCGGATCATTCAACCGGATACCGTATCCGAGAATGTGGAAACTGCCGGCAACCGTGAACGAGTCCGGCGGAAAGGCACTGATTTCAATACCACTGATCACCCGAACAGGCGATACGTCGGCAGCTTCAAGCAGATCCATGGAACCTTTCAGGGTATCATGATCTGTAATCGAAATTGCACCGAGATGAAGCTGTTCCGCCTGGCGAAGAATTTCAACGGGAGTCAGTGTTCCATCGGATGCAGTAGAATGAATATGCAGGTCGATGCCTGCCTGATTACAGTCCAAGGGCTTTTTCCAGATTCTCCTCTTTGGTTTTGCAATCAATACACTGGGTGGTGACGGGCCTTGCTTTCAAACGTTCAAAAGAAATATCTTCCCCACAGCCTTCACAGATACCGAAGGTTCCATTTTCAATCCGCGCCAACGCTTTCTTGACCTTGAGAATGAGCTTGCTTTCCCTGTCTCGAATTCGCAACATGAAATTGCGGTCTGCCTCGAGAGATGCCCTGTCTGTCGGATCAGGGAAATTCTCTTTCGGTGAAGTCATTCCGGATACGGTTTCGTCAGCCTGGCTGAGCAATTCTTCGATCAGGTTATTCAACTGTTCCCTAAAAAAATCAAGCTCTTTTTTTTTCATAATCAAACCTATCGGCATCCTGTCGCTGAATCAGCGGAGTAAAGATTATTTGATTAAAACGTACCATATCGATCATTTCACGAATAACGAATTTATAAACCATACCATGGATAGCTTTCAAGATACCGGTTTTGGAAAGACATCAGAAAGGCAACTCAAAAACCGTCATATATTTTTCTGAAAGTTTATATGAAATACATCAAAACGTTATCACAGCATGGAAAATAGTATTGATATCGAATTGGGTTACATAACAAAAACGGCATTTTCTGTAAAGAGGAAAATGCCTTTGAGGCCAAGGAATACTGTGCGGTGGGTATCAGCTATGGGATATCACGATGTCCTGCGCCTTTTCAAAAGCTTCTTCTGCAATTTCCCGCTGTTTGAACAATATGGCTGTTCGGCATGTCTATGGCAATGGTTTTCTTGATTTTCTGCAATTCAACCAACGCCATATTTCTTACATCACTCCGGGCATGAACTTTTTCCAACAGTTGAGAAATCGTTTTGATCATCCCCTCTATCTGTGATAGCGTATCATCCTGTAACAAATCGTATTTCTCGTTTCGAATCCGTTCATAAACCGGTTTGATCCGAACGATCAAGGCATCCATGCCTTCGAGTTCGTCCCAGGGATGCGCCATCTCCAGAACATGGCGCAATTTTGACAGATCGGAGGCAACTTCCGCATCCTTTTCCAGGGCAGGTTGAAAATCGGTGAAATTCTCAAGTGATTTTCGCCATGATTCCCAGCGGGCAGTCCTGGTTTCAAAGAAGTCCTTCAATCGAACAAACATATCATAAAAAGAAGATAGTTCGACTTTTCCGTTAAGGACAAACGATATTTTCTCGAAAGGGTCCGTAATGGCCAGCCATGCCTGAATAAATGAAAGACAGGAACGGATATCCGCCGCGCCAGGATAGTTCCCGGCTTCTGCCAGACTGTGGAAAACCGTAAGCGATGATTTCCAGCGATTCAAGCAGCCGATAAGAAACCGTGTCAGTCCATCCTGATCATCAGGGCAATCCATACAAAGAATTGTCTGACATGTAGTAACGACTTCCTTCAGTTCATCCATCGACAGCCGCTTTCGCGGGATGATCTGAATCTGGGCCCATTGATCGGGATATTCGAGAAAGATACTGGAATGATGGTTCTGAAAGGTGTTACCATTCATCACACAAGAAATCATGTGATCGGTAATAAGCAAGGAGATACTTCTGGCAAATCTTCGCCCGTACCATGCATCGGGCTGACCGGAAAACCACGAAAACACATCCGAGAGCGACACCGGTATGCCCGCAGCAGAGCTGTCATCCAAAAAAGCCAGTATCCGGTGGAGATCACCGGTATCTGACCGGTTAAAACCTAACGGAAGCTGAAGCCGGCTGAAAAAAATATTGTCGTCATTCACCGTATTCATGAACCTGGGTCTTGTCAGGAATTGATAGTCTTGATAGAAATATTCGGCGATTTTCAACGAACAATACCATAAAAACACCGTTGGCCGTCAACAGCAAACGCATTGCTGAAAATCACCTTGAATCAAAAATGTATCATATCATTCGGAACACTATAAGCAATCTCCTGAACACAAACTTTTTCAGAAGGGACAATACGAACCATGGAAGGCCATCACCTTATACTCGGAGAGTTAGTGGACGCCATCACCGGCCAGGTGCTTCCGGACACCCATGACGAACGCTATCGCCAGAAGCTGGCCAGGCTCCTGATGGACGATAAAGGATATTTCCGTACGGATATCCAAAGTCGGTGCAGCCTCCAAATCAAGGCTGGAGAGAATCGGGCTTTGGTAAAAGTGGATATGGCCGTTACCCTTGCCGACAAAATCTGCATGATCATCAAATACGGGCCGGGCTCGCTGATCACCCGGCACCGTCCGGCCCTGGCAGCATCACGGCTGCTGGCTCTATATCAGATCCCCGTTGTCGTGGTCACCAATGGGGAGGATGCCGATATTCTCGATGGCCATACCGGAGAGGTGATCGGCAGCGGATTGAATGCCATCCCGGTCAGGGCGGAGCTTGACGCACGGTGCGCCGACTTTCCGTTTCCGTCCATCTCCGAAGCGCGCACCGAAATTGAAAACCGCATTCTCTATGCGT
>CAYQKZ010000153.1:0-8049 GCA_964418135.1 uncultured Desulfobacterales bacterium | reverse complement strand
GCTTCGACTGTTCCGTTGGCCCAGCGGACACAGCATCTGGCTGCACTGGCTGAACACCATTATTCAGTATGGTCTCATTCTGAGGGACGGTATCTCGATCGGAATTTAACGGAACACTCGCCATCGAAACCTTACCCGCTTTGGAATGGAGTACACCCGACAAACCCGATTCCGTCTTGACTTCTGGATACAGTTCACCGTCGACCCCATCGGCATCAACCGTTGCCGGTACTACTGCGTCTAAAGAAAAGGAAGCTGGATTGACCGACAGCTCGGGCTGGGGCGGATTCGGCATGGATAGAAGCCCCATAACAAAACCCAATGTTTCCGGAATCATGGTCATACTTCGTTTAACCATGCCACTGTCCTTACCCTGCTTTTCTTTTGATTTTCGGGCTGAGGTATTGTCGACCTGTACATCCTCCGGCAACTGTCCTTCAGCGAGTTGCGTTTCAGGAATTTTGACAGCTTCGGGTGTCTCCGGAGTCTGCACTGTGCTGAACTGGGACATAAGCGACAAGAAATTGTTCTGTTGACATTCCGGATTATTCGCAAATGAACTCAGTCCGGTTAAACCGTCGTTTTTCATAGCCTGAGATCTGCCGGTACCGGAAAGCACATCGCTGGAATTGGCAATCGTCATCATATCATTGAACATCATGGCAAATCTCCTGATTAAAGAGTTTCATTATGAAAACGGCATATTGCAACTTCATCCAGAAAATCCTGATCCAGTTTCAGCAGTTCCCTGGAGTATGCAGCCAGACCTTTTTCTTTGAGATTTTCGATGGTTTTTCGTTTTTTGACCGCTTCAATCAGCTCTTCCCGTTTTTGTGCAAATTGTCTTTCAGCATCTTCGATTTTTTCCTGCTGTGCCACCATATTCCGGGCAAGCCCTTCGAGAAAGTTGGCATAAACGATATGCTCAGAAATGGCAATTCCCCGCAGCTGCTTCTGATGAATCTCCGCATACGCCCTATCCTTATCCTGCTGGATCCGCAACAGCGTGGCTTTTTCATCCCGGACTCTGCACCCACATACCGCAAGTTCTTTTTGTATGATTTCTTCGTGATGCATGCGGTGATTCAGAAGCGCTTCGAGTGAAAAATTAAATTTTGCCATGGCCGTCCTTTCATCGAAACGAGTTGCAAAACATAAAAAACGTTCGTGTCATTTTTCCGTCAGTTGGATTGAAACAGCCCTTCCAGTTGCTGAACGCTGTCTTCAAAGCTGGTTCGATCCTCGATTCCCTGCTGAAGGTAACGGGTAATGCCGTCTATCATATGGATGGCTTGATCGATTTTCGGATTGCTGCCCGGAACATAGGCGCCGATATTGATTAAATCCTCCGCTTTTCGGTAAGTGGCGAGCAATGACTTGAATAACCCAGCGCATTCTTTGTGGCGCCGAGAGACGATATCTCCCATGACCCGGCTGATGCTTCTCAAAATATCGATCGCCGGATAATGATTCTGCATGGCCAGTTCACGGGTCAGAACAATGTGCCCATCCAGAATGGACCGAACGGCATCCGCAATCGGCTCGTTCATATCGTCCCCCTCCACCAGCACCGTATACAGGCCGGTAATGGCACCACTGTTCGAAGAAGTGCCCGCCCTTTCCAGGAGTCTGGGAAGCATGGTAAATACGGAAGGGGTGTAGCCCTTCGATGTCGGTGGTTCCCCCAGAGAGAGACCGATCTCTCTTTGCGCCATGGCAAACCGGGTAACGGAATCCATCATCAGATTTACCTGAAGCCCCTGATCCCGAAAAAACTCGGCAATGGTCGTGGCAACAAAGGCCGCCCTCAAACGGATCAAGGGCAGATGATCCGAGGTAGCGATGACGAGAACCGAACGCTTCAACCCCTCTTCGCCAAGCTCTTTCTGAATGAATTCATTGACTTCTCTGCCTCGTTCCCCGATCAATGCAATCACGTTGACATCGGCCGAGGTTCTGCGGGCAATCATTCCCAGCAATACACTTTTTCCCACACCTGACCCGGCAAAAATGCCCACCCGCTGTCCGCATCCAACCGTCAGCAATCCGTTGATAGCCCGAATGCCGATATCCAAGGGCTGATGAATCCGGTCTCGATTCAGTGGATTCATCGGTTCGGCATAGAGGGGATAGTCGCACTCGTGAGAAACCGGACCTTTTCCATCGATAGGCATTCCGAGACCATCGACAATTCTTCCCAGAAGATTGTTTCCCACCGGAATGTAGGCCTTCTGTTTTCCGGCCACCACCCGGCTGCCCGGACTGATTCCCCGAATATCCTCTAGCGGCATGAGAAGGACTTTATTGTCTCTGAAACCAAGCACTTCCGCCTTGACACTTCGCCCTGCTCCCTGAGGATAAATATCACATACACTCCCCAGATTCGCGGAAGGCCCCAGGGATTCGGTAACCAACCCGACCATCTTGGTCACTTTTCCAGTGGCTTTGATCAGATCGGCCCGATCCAGCAACTGGTGGTATAAATCCAGATTGAAAGATTCCATCAGGATAACATCTCCAGATCTTGGGCATTCTTTTCCAGTCCAGGTAAAAACGATTCCTCGACCATTTTCAACTGGGATTCGATCCGTGCATCAATATCTCCGGAAAAACTCTCGACGACACATCCCCCACAGGAAATGGATGCATCCTCGATAAACGTCACTTCCCCTTCAATGGGGATCAAGTGCTTGCGCGCCTGCATATACGACAGTTCAGATGGATTGATGCGAATGCGGACGGGCGCATTGATGGCGATAGTCTCAAAAGTCTTTTTCACGACATCCGCAATCACCCCTGGATTGATTGCGGGTTCCTGAAGGAGAATTTTTCCGGCAATGGCAAGGGATAAACGGACCGTCTCTCTTTCAGCCTGAAGGGAAAGCGACTTTCGGAATGTATTGATTTCATTCATCGCCTGTTGAAGCGAGCCAAGCATGGTCTCGATTTCTTTCAATCCATCAGCAACTCCGGCCTGGTGCCCCTGCTGAAAGCCATCCGTATGTCCATCCTGAATTCCCTTCTGGTATGCTTCGGCTTCTTTCTGCTGTGCCTCGGACATCATTCCTTGGATGATTTTCTGATAATCAATCGGCTCGTCTTGTGTTTGGACATCCGTTTTGCATGCCGTTTCATCTTCAATTCTTTCTTCCGTATTGTAGATAAAACTGGATTTTACAAAGCTTCCTCCCGGTATCTCTATCGAACGATCGCCCGTCATATCGACAAAAATGCGCTGAAAGGATGAACCGCCCGATTTCGGATCGGCGCCATCCATCAATCCTGTTTCCTTGGTAATATTGGGGAAGCAATATGTGCCGGCAGAATCGATAGCAGACAGATTTTGGGATTTCAGGATGTTATGCAATATAATCGCCCCCTTTCCTGCCGCTGATGATTATTTCACTTTTGGCTTCCAGTTCCTGGATGATTCGGGTGATGGTTTGCTGAGCTTCTTCCACATCTCTCATTCGCACGGCTCCGATTGACTCAATTTCTTCCCGCAGCATTTCACCGGCCCGTTCCGACATATTCTTGAATATTTTCCGTTTGACTTCTTCGGAAGCACCTTTGAGTGCCAGCGACAGTTTAGATGTTTCAACCCGGCGAAGCACTTTCTGCATGCCTTTGTCATCCACCAGAACCAGATCTTCGAATACGAACATCATCATTTTGATCTGTGCGGCAAGATCCGGATTGACCTCCTCGATTTCAGTCAGCAACTGCTCTCCAGCAGTTCCATCCGCCATATTCAGCAACTCGGCCAAGTGGCTGACACCTCCGGTTTTATGCATCGCCGATGTTTTTTTCTTTTTCATGATCTCTTCAAATACGTGACCGATCTCAACGACCATTCCGGACAATACCTTATCCAGCTTGGCGATTCGCATGGCGACTTCAACCTTGATATCATCCGGCAGCAGGGACAGAACAACGATTCCGGCCTCCGGTTTAAGGTGAACGATAATGACGGCAATGGTCTGGGGGTGTTCATCTTTTATCATTTCGACGAGCTGTTCCGGTTCTATGGCATGCAATGCATCTAAACCGGGTGTCTCGACGAGTTCCTCTTCGGAATCCGGGTCCGGCTCATCCGAGGCCGGTTCCTGGGAAGGTTTCTGAGCCGAATTCGGGGCACCCTGCTGACTCATTTTATCCGGGTATGGTAACGGAATCTCCTTTGATTTTCGCTGCTTGATTTTATCTGCCAGCATCGCAAATTCCTGAGAGATTTTCTCCACGACTTCGGGAGAAATTGAACCCATCTGAGACAAATGCTGCTGAACGAGTTCTCTTTCAGCCGGTCCCATTCGATCCATGATGTCCTTGGAGACTTTTTCCCCCATCGAATGAATGAGAACCGCAACTTTCAATGCGCCAGGTAATTTATTCGTATCCATAAACTGTCTTCACAACCCTTATTATTACCGTGAAAATACTTACCCACAACATACACGAAAGAAAATGGCATTATTTTCATTTGTGGGGATGAACCTTTGGAAAAGGTTCATGATCGTTTATTGATAAAACATTTTCTAAGTCGAGATGTTCAGCTTTGTTTCATCCATTCCCGCAGCACTTCGACAAAAGCCTGGTTGTCTTGTATCGCCAGTTGTGAAAGCTGGTGACTGATAGGCAGCTCACCGGGCGATGTCACATATTCCCCTTCGATCTCGTTGATCGTTCTGGGCAGTTGACCGATCAGTTCGGCATCCTTCTGCGACTCACCGGTCAACCACTGAATAAGAGGCCGGATGATGAAAATGAACGTCAATACCATAAAAACCGCTGAAAATGCATACTTGATATAATCGGAGTACTGCATCACCTTGGTCGTCCATCCTTTGTCTCCCACCTGGCCATCGACCAATTCGGGATTTTCGAACGGGATATTGACAACTTCGACTTCGTCTCCTCTGGAAGCCGTGTAATTGACCGCCCGCATGACAATGCTTTTGATTTTGGCAATTTCTTCCGGCGTACGGGGAACGTATTCGGCTTTTGACTTTCCATCTTCATCGACAACAGTTTTATAAGCGCCGTCCACCAATACCGCCACAGAAATGCTGGCTATCTGGCCGATGGGTTCGACAGTGTGACTCGTCGATTTTCCAATTTCATAATTCGTGGTCTGATGCTGTTTCTGAAACACCGTATTACCGGATATTGCATCGCTCATTGCCTGTTGCGTTTTCTCTGCCACTGCCGCGGTTGATCCCGGCACGCCCATCGCTGTTTTTTCCGGCTTTGTGGAAGTTTCATTCGATATCTGCTCACTTCGCACCACTTTGTTTTCCGGATAATATTTTTCCTCTGTTTTTTCCAGCTTCTTGAAATCCATGCTGCTTGAAAGCCTGACAATGGCTTTGTTCGGACCCAGTGCATTTTCCAGCATGGTTTTTACCCGTGTTTCCAGTGTCTGTTCCACTTTTTCCTGAAATGCATGCTGTTCGGCTCTGACACTCTCAAAATCAGTCTTTTGTTTCTTTGCGCCAATCTGATTTCCCATACTGTCAACAATGGTGACATTTTCGGGTTTCAAACCGGCAACACTGGACGATATCAAATGAATGATTCCTTGAATCTGTTCCGGACTCAAGGTTTTTTTCGGACGAAGCTTGATCACGACCGATGCCCTGGCAGGTTCCTCGTTTTCGATAAAAAGGGATCTGGGAGGCATCACCAAATGCACCCGCGAACTTTCAATTTCCTCAAACCGGTTGATCGTTCGGGAAAGCTCTCCCTGAATGGCTCTCTGATAATTGACGTTCTGAACGAATTCGGTCATACCGAGTTTTGAATTGTCAAAAATTTCAAACCCCACACCACCCCCTTGAGGAAGGCCCTGTGATGCCAGTTCCATACGGGTTTCATACACGATTTCTTTCGGAATCAAAATCGCCCCGCCATTGGATGATATCCGATAAGGGATTTTTTTCGCTTTCAACTGAGTGATCATGGCTCCGGAATCTTCGGCGGAAAGGCCGGAAAACAAAATCTGATAGTCCGGCCTGCCGCTGAGGACGATAATGGCGGCAAGCCCGATAACCACCCCACCAATGACGGAAAACAATGTGATTTTCTTGACATTATTTAAACCGGCATAAATTGTCTTAATCTGCGCTATCGACTCTTGTAGTTGCATGGACACACTTCCTTTTGAATTTTATACCTGCATCCGCATGACTTCCTGATAGGCCTCAAGCATTTTGTTTCGAACCTGCATGGTCAACTGAAATGCCACCCCTGCTTTTTCCATGGCAATCATGGTGTTGTGAATATCTTTATCCTGACCGGTCGCCAGTTTCTGAACAGCGGTATCCGCCGTACTCTGAAGATGATTCACTTCACTCAGTTGATTCTTCAGCATCTGGCCAAACGATGTTTCCTGAATCACATTTTTGACTGGACTGCCGGCCACCGGCTGTATCGGAAAGGGCTGTGTCGTGTAAAATCGGATCGGATCCATATTACCTTCCTATTTCCAGTGCCTTGAGTACCATGTTTTTGGAAGTGGAAATTGCCGTAATATTGGCTTCATAGCTTCGAGACGCTGTCATCATATTGACCATCTCTTCCATGACATTGATGTTGGGCATGGAAACAAAGCCCTGAGCATCGGCATCCGGATGCTGGGGATCAAATTTCAGAATCGGTTTTCGCGAATCGTTGATGACATCCACCACGCTGACTTCGGTCAAGCCGGCACCGAGTTCTGCATTCAGCATCTCTCCAAAAGCGGTTTGAACGGGTTTGGAGGCAAACACCGGCTCTTTGCGGAGATATGGTCCGCCCTGTGCGGTTCGTGTGGTATTGGTATTGGCCAGGTTGCTGGAAACCAGATTCATTCTCAACCGCTGAGCCGTCAATCCCGATGCGCTGGTCTGGAGAGAATCGAAAAAATTCATAATTACCTCGCAACCCCATTGATGGCTGTCATCAATGATTGAAATTTCTTGGAAATCATCTGCGCTGACGCATTATACAGCAGGCCGTTTTCAGACATCATGGACATTGTTTTGTCGATATCGACAGTATTTCCATCTGCATGGAAATCATAAAGAGGTCTTTCTACCTCTTGGATTTCTGGAGCATTCACGTCTCCGATTCCTGTCAGGGAGATGTGTGCAGACTGGGTTCGCATCAGAGGCATCGTGTTGGTTACACCTGTTGATTTCTGCATTTCCTTTTCGACAAGTATGTCAAATGCCTTGAAATTGGGTGTATCCATATTGGCAACATTGGATGCTAAGAGATTATGTTTCTGGGATCGCAGATTCATGCTCTTTTCAAGAACTGAAAAAGTCTGACTGAATAACCCCTGTGATTCCATGTGAAAGTTCCTTTCAAAGTAATGTTTGCTTTTGATAATTGCAATTTTTGTACCATTAACATCAGTATTAAATAATATAAATTAAATTAAATAGTTAATACATATACCGCGCATCTTCGAGGGGGATATTCGACACCATAGATGCGATGCAGTGTCATATCGTTGACAGGATGCCAAATCGTTTTTTGTTCTTGTAATCGTTCACCGCCGCCTTCCCCCCGCAGGGGGAGGTTGGGAAGGGGGAATATTATGATTATACTATGAGTCGTTACAATCTGCGTTTTCATCAAACTCCCTCCCCCAGCGGGGGAGGGCCGGGGTGGGGGTTTCAAAAGCGCAGATTGTACCCATTTGAAGTATACATATAGTCAATCTCTTCGAGTGATATTCAGCAGGAAGGAGGAGTGGACGGTTTTGAGCTTAAGGGGATGAATTTGATTTTCTGAAAAAAAAATCCCCCATTATCTGGGGGATTGTAGGGAAATGGTATAACTCGGATTGCCCGGAAGAAAGAAATTACGCAAAGTTTTCATCGAGATTGTGGCGTTTGATTTTTTCAATCAAAGTTGTGCGTTTGATATTCAACAATTTGGCGGCATTCTTCTTGACACCGTTTGCCTTTTTCATGGACTGGGAAATCAGGGATTTTTCAAAATCACTGACGGCCGTGCTGAGACATATGCCATCGCCGGACACTTCCATTTCCGGAACAGCCG
>CAYQKZ010000152.1:0-8068 GCA_964418135.1 uncultured Desulfobacterales bacterium | reverse complement strand
GTACCAGCAGTTCTTGAGCGCCGCCAATGTTCAGTGCATCAATTACATGCAGGATCGTCGTTTTTTTGTCGAGCGTGTTGATCACCACCCCGTTACCCCATCAATTTATAAATATTCTGTGGTATGGGAAACTGACGATCGTTCAATATTACACCGATTGAAGTAATCCCGAATTTCTGGAGCTTGTCAATGGCCAATTTACTGACTTCGCGACGGGAATATCCATATCTGCAGACCAGAGCCGTCATATCCACCAATCTTGCGAACTCGATCATGGTAGGGCTAATTGTCAAAGGCTGTCCGTCGATAATGGTCATATCGAAATTGGATTGACAAAAATCTAATATAATTTCTATATGTTCTATCGATATCATGTTGCTGCTGGAATTTTTTCGAATCTTGCCGGAGCCGGAAGGCAGTAGAAACAGACCGGGGTATTCGGTTTTTACAATCAGCGATGCCAAATCTTTCTTATCAGCAACAAATGAATACAGCCCTGGAAGATGCTGGGTTTTGGGAATGGGCGCATGGTTCAGATTTGAATCCACATACAGAATTTTCATGTTGTATTCTTTGGATAAAAACATAGACAGATAAAACGAAACAAACGAATTTCCCTCTTTTCGGGTTGCCCCACAGACAAGCAGCGTTTCAATCTCGTGTTTGGTTTGCATCATAATATTTGCCCAAATATCAGATAGTTGAGTTCTAACTTTGGAAAGAACTTCCGGATATCGCGTGATAAGCTCGTCTGATAAATCTCGAAGACTGAAACGGCATTTCGCAGATTTTGGAATAGCCGCTAGCTCCTGCACCCGCTGATGAGCAGCTTGCGGTTCGTTTGTTTGATAATACATTTCTTCAAAAGATCCGGAACTCGTAGATATCTCTTCCACTGCTACAAAATCCGGTTGGAGCTGATATTTTTGATTCAATTGCTGATCCATTTTCGGATAAGCCTGTGCGTTTTCGCCTTCTTTATGCTTAGAATAAGCCTGTTCCCATATTGTCATTTCATGCACCTTTGGTTGTCAATATATGTTATCGTCTAACGACCTGACTGTTGATGCCTTTTTTCTGAAGTTCCCCGTGGAAAGCTTCCGCATTAGGTTTATTTTTATAAGCACCCAGATATAGACAAAAACGGTCTCTGCCTTTCTGGATTATGTATGGAAAATATTCGGATTTATTCAATTTCGAGAACATATTAGACATGTCAGCATGATTCGAATATTCGCCAACCAGGCAGGCATATTCGATTTTTTGAACCGATACATTGGGTTGATTATAATTTTTTCGGGCACTTCGAGCCTCCTCTTCCGACGCGTACTGCCCTATGTAAATACGCCACAAAACACCCATATTACCTAAATCCACTTTAACAAGATACGGGGACAGTTCCTTTTGTTTGATATCTGAAATTTTATCAAGTGCCAGACTCAACCGTTTATAGCTTGAAACCCTGAGAGAATATGGATAAAAGATATTACGTTCAGAAGATTCAGGAGAAATGAATTCAGTTTTTGAAGATGGCTGAAAATCCATTCTACTGGGTGCTTGTAGTTGAGCGTCAACCAAATCAATTTTCATGGCATCGGATTGCGGTTCGTTAGCAGTAATTCCGGCAGTAGGCTTTACAATCAATTCTTCACGCAGGGCAGGTAAATTTTGCGGTAAAGACTGCTCTTTTCCAGCTTCAAGCAGGTACTGTGACAGATGGTTATCTGTTTTTGTTTGTTCCATCTGATGTCCGGAAAAGGCGAAAAAAAACGGTACATGGATATCGTCCATAAATATCATGAACAATACGGCACCGGACAATGTCAGTAGAATGGTTACAGAGGCAATTATTATAATTTTCCTCAGTTTTTTATTAATACCCGAAGGTTCTTCCAGCTGGGTATCTACCGGATCATCCAGCAATATCGGAACTGATGCCTCTTGATCGACGGTAGGCATATCTTCTGAAATGGAAATAAAAGTTCCGTAATCATTTATTGAATTCGGATACACTTCCACATCAGATTCTGTTCTGGCTTCGCTGTTCATCAGGCCGCTTTCAACAAGTTGTCTGGCTTCATCCACAACATCCGCTGAAATCGTGTTAAATTCTTTTGAGGCAGCAATCAGCAAACATGTATCGCAGATATTATTTATCAGGCGTGGCACGCCACCACTGTATTCATTAATTTTATGATGCGCATCTTCAGAAAATAGTGGAATGCCCGCAGAGCCGGATTTAAGAAGACGAAAATAAATATATTCTTTTGTGTCCTCATAATTTAATCTTGACAAATGATAACGTCTTTTAATTCGCTGATTAAGTGAGATGATTGCCGGGCTTTTCATATCCTTCAAGAAAGAGGGGTGTGCAACAAATATCATAACAAATGGAAATACCCCGTTATGACTGAATGTGGATAAATGCTTCAGCTTGGTTAGGGTTGATATGTTCAGTTCGTGGGCGTCATCAATAATGAGATAAAAGCGGACTTTTTCAACATTGGACCTTAACTGATCATAAATCATCTCCAGAAGAACATCCACATTGCCTGATACCGGAGATATCCCCATCCTGAAGGCAATGCGTCTGAGAATTCCGTTGTATCTTTCGTAAGGAGTTGGAATGTATTCAACCAGAGGCTCTCCCTTGTTCTTTAAAGCCTCTACCAGTCGTAGGCATAGCAGAGTCTTTCCCACGCCGTATTCACCAGTCAATACCACAAATGGCTCCTGCGACTTAATGCAAAAGAGCAGATAATACCAGGCCTCTTTGTGCGTCTGAGATATGAAAATAACACTGGGATCGGGATGTGTACTGAAAGGCTCTGATTTTAAGTGGTAGAAGTCTTTAAACATGCTCGCGCAAAATCCTTGTCTTCGATTTGAATTCTCAGTTTCGATTCTGAATTTCGAATATACAAACCGTCTACCATGCCTGCAAGCAAAAAAGGAACTGCATTAATAAAAATGGCATTTGAAGGCTCGACAAACAGATTGTTATTTAGATAAACACACCAGATTGCAAAAATGGTGATGCAGAGATTACGCCCCATGATTTCTGTTTCCGGCAATTTTCGGGCCAGTTGGGCTATTCGTCGCAGAATAAGAATGATTATAATCAAATAAGCCAGAAATCCTCCGAGTCCAAGCTCAGTGGCGATTCCAAGCAGATGGTTGTGTTGAAACTGAGCCCCTGCTTCTTCAGCAATAAATGCTGTCCGCCCTTTATAGGATCGGGTGGATGCTGGGATAAACTGAGCCAATCCGATGCCCATCAGCGGATGATTTGAAAACAGAAAATATGATTTTTCCAGCAAGCTCAATCGGATATCCACCTCTTCAACTTGATAGACACCACCTTCTCTTCTATCTTTTGAAAGCAGACGAGGCGAATTGACAATTCCAACAATCAACAACAGAGCCAGGGGAAGTGAAATCAGTTTCCATTTTGTAAAAGAAGTTTTATACCACCTAAGAAAAATAAAGAGCGTGATGAGCAGCCCCAGATATACAGATCGGGTCAGAGTAAAAAAAACTGCCGGAAAGAAAAGCAGCAGCGAGGCCAGATAAAAAACTCGGATAAATCTTTTTTTTTTTGTAAGAAGATGAAGGCCACAGATAAAACCGATCAGAATCCCGACGCCGTTAAACGCTGCATTCAAAAGAGGCCCTCTTGCACGTTCTATGTGCAACGGTGTAACCGTAATGCTGTTGATATATTTAGGAAAAACAAATTGCCGCAAGTCAAAAAATTCAAATGGCGCTATCAGGCAAAGATAAATACCAAAATAAAACAAAGTGTGAAAAATTATCTGTGCCTGATTTTCACTGCGAATGTAACTTTTGGCAAAAATAAAAACAAAAAAAGGGAATAAATATCCAGTGATAAAGATAAACCAAGGTGAAGGGAAATATTGATTTGCAGGCAGAAATCCGGTCCGTATCATCGAAACAAAACAGATCAGTGTAAAGGCCAGCATCGCCATTTCAATAGTGTTGTTACTCCGAAGATTCACCTTTCCTGTAAAAAGGCCTGCTCCAAGAGCCAGAATAATCAACACAAACAACAGCCGCTCAATTGTGATATCAAATATCCCGGCAATCCGCAGAACAAAGAAATGCGACCCCATCATGGCGCTGGCAACCAACCAGCACGCAAGAAAGATTGTTGGAAGATTGTGGTACGGATCTTCCGCGCCTGAGATATTCGAATTCTTTCCCAAAAACCACAGGAATATTGTTGCAACCGATATAACGACAATCAGTACCAGAAGAAGTATATCCATATAAGAAATGAATGTCCGTTGTTTTCTTTATGGCTTTCATATTCAAATATTATTTCTGACATTTTTACCAATATGAGACCATGGTTAATTAAATTCTTGAAATTGACCCCAGAACCGGAACGTTCAAATGTGTTTCAATATCGTACAACGTTTTGATGCGGTGATCAAAATGATCGACAGTCAAGACAACGGCAATTCCCAGAAATAGTCCAGAAACCAATCCGCCAATGGTTATCAATATCCGGTTAGGTTTAAACGGTTTTGAAGGAACGATGGGTTTATCAATCAACGTCAGAAACTGTTTTTCCTGACTCAATGATTGTGCCATCCTGGCCTGTTCCATTTGCGCCATGGCTCGGGAATAAGCATCTTTTGCAAGATTGTATTCCTGCTTAAGATTTTCATACCCTGCCTTTTCGTGAGCAGTTGCCTGTATTCGCTCCTTAAGGTCGTGGATAATTCTCTCTAATTGTCGGATTCGGGCATCGATACTTTGCGCGCTGATTTTTTGAGCATTAACGGACCGTTCCAATTCTTTTTTCAGGGAGCTGACGGTCAGACTCAGCTCCTGTTCAACCTGTTTCAGGGGCTCATAATTTTCCATAAACTGGGACCGCATTTCATTCAATTGAATCTGTAATTGCGCTACTTTGGTTTTAAAAACAGAAACAGCGCGACCGGAAACTTCCATTTCAGGGGGAACAACGGGTATTCCATTTTTGTTAATCTCTCGATATAGGTGTTCAATGGACATGTTCAGACCGGCCTGTTCAATCTGAAGTTCATGGTAACTTCGTAAAAATTGGCTTAACAGAACGTTGGGACCGACTTCTACATTTACTTTTCCAGGCTCCAGATTCAAAATTTCAAGCAATGCCAGTGCCTGCTTGGTTTCAAAATCACGAAGCTTCTTTTCCTTCTCAAACATATCTTTGCTCAATTTCTGAGTTTGTTCTGTAAAAAATGTATATGAATAATTGGACTTGGATTGGCTTATCTCCATATACGAATCCAGATACCCTTGTGTAACTGCACTTGCAACTTGCGCAGCCCGCATTGGATCAGGATCAATGTATTCCAGGATAAACACATTGGAGCCTTCGAAGGTTTCCCCACCAGGGGGGGTAACATCTAAATTTTTTCGAATTTCATCCATCTGCTTGGCAGAAACTGCCTGCTTGGTGCCGGAATTTAAACTCTGATACACTTTTTCCAGTACCCTGTTGGACAAGATCAACTCTTTTTGATCCTGAAGGTATCTTCTCATTCTGTTCCGATAATCAAAAGAAGACTCCTGCTGCAAAGGGTCTATCCCTTGCGGCATAACCAAGGAAAACATGGCTGTTGATCGGTAAATGGATGGAAGTGCTACGGCGACGACTGTTGAAATGATAAAAACAGTCAAAAATACCATAATGACCAATCGAATTCGATCAAACAGAATAAAAACAAATTCTCGGAAAATGTTCTGCATAATAAAATCTTCCTATGGAGTCGTGGTGCCCCAGTTATAACTGGCGCCTATACCAGCCGTAAAGGGCACTACAGCCCAAATGCCTCTAGTAAAGATTTTTTCGATAGTGTCATTTCGCTCATCGATACGGGTTTTGGGAACATAAATAATGTATCCGGGTTTTAATTTTTTATTTGTTAGGGCCACACCTGTCTTTAACGCAGCCTTGATATTCACTTTGAAGGAAATAGGCCTTTCCAGCCCTTCGTTTCGAAATATCGCGATTTCCTCCAGGTTACCACTTTTTTTAAAGCCGCCTGCAAGCGTCAGGGCATTCAGCACATTGGGCACTGAAGCAATATCATAGGCTCCGGGTCTTTCAACTTCGCCGATAACATAGAGCTTGGGATGATGAATTTCCAGAAGAATCAAAGTGATATTGAGGTTTCGAACCTGCTTGGCATAACTTTCATTGATCATTTTTTCCACTTGAGCCACAGTAAACCCCTGCACCTGCATACCACCAATCAGCGGAAAGGATATTCGCCCATCTGGAGAGACCGGGGCGATTTTGCTTTGCCCCCTGGCGGCGGTGGTGATGGCTTTTTTTAATTCGGCAACCTTGACATTGAATTCTTCAAGCGCAACCGTAACGGCAGGTTGATAAAGGTATATTTTATATGCTCGATTCAATTCTGCAGCCAGTTCAACAGGGGTCTTGGATTCCGCGGCGACATCGCCGATGAGAGGTGCCGTGATTTTTCCATCGGATCGTACCAGAACGGTTGAACTGTATTGGGGATAAAAGGGAAGGTTGATGCTGATTCTGTCTTGGACTTCGATACGGTAATCATCCTGTGTTCTTTCATATTTTAGATGATAAACGATTTCAAGCATATCGCCTGGACCCATTCGGTACTCAGGAATATAGGGCACCGCAATGTTATTGATAATCTGATGATCCGGATGCAACGCCGCTTTTTCGGGCGTGATCGCAAGCTGTGTTTCAAGCTCTTTCAACTGGCTGACATCCTCAGCGGTTTTGATGGATGCGTCAAAACGGGAAGGGTCATCCGAAGCACTGTGGAAACAGGCGGGAAATGACATCAGCGCAATTAGAAATATTCCATAACTGAAAAGCTTCAGGGATCTGTACATCGTGAAAGGTATCATTAGAGTATCTCGAAAAAAAGAATAAAAACAACTGAGTATTTGTAATTTATACTGAAATAACGATTGATTACGTATTTACACCATTTGCATTTCTTGCAGTAATTGCATTATAAGTCAAGAGATATTTTCCAGCAATATTCAAGAATTTTGAATTTATTCGATCATATTCCGAAATGCATTTTTTCGGGTAAAGAGATGGGGCAATACCGACATGACGCTGACCGTGGATTCTTTTTCCAGGTGGCCGGCAATACGGTTTAATGCCAGTGGCCGAATCATCTTTAGGGAATTAATACCGAAACTGCTGGTAAAACCCAGTTGATAACCACAATTTCTGGCTATCGTTTGAACGACAGAAGGAATATAGCAGTGATCTCCAAAAGGATATGAAATAGACAAAACACGTTGTCCTAACTGGTTTTCCAATATTTTTTTAGATAAAACCAACTCTTCCTGCATTTCCAGATTACTTAGCAATGCAAGAGTCGGATGGGTATGGGTGTGAGATGCAACTGTCATTTGATTTGAACTCATTTCCCGAATCTGATTCCAATTCATCAGCTCCCTATCCTGAAGATCAATTGAGGGAAGTGCCACATCGCAAGCATTGGAGATATCTTCAATACATTGATTGATCTGGACGGCGGATAACTTTTTCATTGCGGACTGGAAAAATTGAATGGTGCCTGATCGCTCTGTCAGAAAGTCATGATGCCAATTGTCCATTACAATGAAAGGTTTTTGGCATTTGTTGATCAGATAGGCAACAATATCCCACCACCAAAGACGACGATCTGTGATCATTGCCGTACAGACAAAAAAAATAGCCTGAATATTCAGCGATTTCAGCACAGGATACGCCAGAGTGTAGTTATCCAGATATCCATCGTCAAAGGTAATTGCAACTAACGGGATTTTCGATTTCTCGTGGCTATCGGCAGCAGTTGTAATTAAGTTTATTAAGTCTTTTTCTGAAAGTATGCGCGTGTTTTGTTTAAGCCATTTCATTTGACGCGCAAATTCATCCACATGTACATTAAAAAGGTTGTTATCAAACTCCGATGGGGGATCGGACGTTAATGGACGGATCCTATGATAATTTAGCACAACGATTCTGTTATGCGAATAGAGTTTTTGAATCAAATATATCAAG
>CAYQKZ010000151.1:0-8078 GCA_964418135.1 uncultured Desulfobacterales bacterium | reverse complement strand
CAGGGGGGTTTATTTTCGCATCGATTATTGTGGTACCGGTGAAGTTGTTGATGAACTCGAGCGCTCTTTCCGTATCAACGATCGTTTTTTGAAATTTATGACCATCATGCTGGCAGAAAATGCCGATCCAGAAAAAATCAAGGAAGAAATCGCCGCCGCCAAATCTTCGCCCGTAAAATCCGTTGTGGATGATATGTCCGGCGAATCGGAATCGCCTTTTGATGAAAATGTCGATTCATCATTCGATATGAACGAGGAAGAGGAGGAAGAATAATTATGGCGCCATACAGTTCAAATAAACGTAAGCCCGTAACACGGAAAAAACGGGTTTTTCATCGTCGTAAAATCTGTCGTTTTTGTGCGGATGCAACGATCGTGATCGACTATAAAGATTCAAAGTCTCTCCGATATTTCACGACAGAACGGGGAAAAATCATTCCGAGGCGTATTTCCGGTACGTGTGCCAAGCATCAACGATTGCTCACCGAGGCCATCAAGCGTGCCAGAACCATTGCACTGCTGCCTTTTGTCGGTTCTGTCGAGATGTAGCTGTAAGGGGGATGATAGTTCCGGTATTGCGATATTAAGGATGTTGCCTGTGTTGTTACCTGCTGATGGGGATGTACTGAAAAAAATAGCTACAGGTGTCGGCTTTACCTGCCTGCTGTTTGCCGTTGCTCTGTATATTCCAATAATCGGTTTTGTCAGCGCTGTGATGATTCCTTTGCCGATCAGCTATTACCGGTATAAGTTGGGAAGATCTGCCGGCGGGTCGATACTCGGCATCAGTTGTATCGTAATGATGGTTGTGGGTGAGGGCATTTCGTTCGATCTATCGTTGTTCACCGCGCTTCTGATACTGGGCCTCGTTCTGGGTGAGATGTTGGAAGAAGGTGTTTCCGTGGAAAAGATGGTGCTTTATCCGAGCCTATCGGTTATTGGCTCCGGCATTTTCTTGGCGTTTTTATACAGCGTTTCCACCCAGACGGAACTCAGTAGCCTGGTCAACCTTTATATCAAAAAGAATCTGGAACTTACTCTCGAGTTGTACCGACAGATGTCGATGCCTGAAGAAACGCTTCTGATACTTTCGCGGTCGCTGGATACCATTCAGTTTGTGTTGGTCCGAATCATTCCGGGGATAGCCGTCATGTCCGCCCTTTTTGTGACCTGGATCAATATGCTCATGATAAGAACCTTGGCCGGACTCAAGGGGTTGAAGATTCCGGATATCGGTGTACTCACCCAATGGAAATCACCTGAAATTCTGATATGGGTCGTTATTTCCGGGGGAGTATTATTGCTGATTCCGGTTAAATTCCTGAAGATCGTCGGTATGAATATTGTACTGGCTTTGGTTATGATTTACTTTATTCAGGGAATTTCCATTGTCTCGTTTTATTTTGATAAAAGAAAGTTTCCGCGGATTTTGAGGGGCGTGCTGTATGTTCTGATCGGCGTACAGCAACTGTTTTCTATTTTGGTTATCGGCTTGGGCTTTTTTGATTTATGGATTGATTTTAGAAGAATTGATAAAAATGAAAAGCTGGACGACGAATTCTGAAAATCGCCCGATACGACGGGTCAGCTTTGGTTATACGTGGAGGACATTATGAAAGTTATTTTAACTGAAACCATTGAATCTCTGGGCATTATCGGCACCGAAGTCAAAGTTGCCGATGGATATGCACGAAATTATCTATTGCCTCAGAAAAAGGCTGTTATAGCCAATCTGCAAAACCATAAACTGTTTGAACAACAAAAAGTCAGAGTCGATCTTCAGATTGCCAAGGAAAAAGGTATTGCCGAGGAAATGGCCAAAAAGCTCGATGGTTTCGTCTGCACCATTTCTGCTAAAGTCAGTGACGAAAATCGTCTGTATGGCTCCATTACAACCCGCGATATCATCGATGCCCTGGCTGCTAAAGAAGTTATCGTGGAAAAGAAAATGGTATTGATGAAAGAACCCATCAAAACTTTGGGGACATATCGAATTCCGATTCGCGTTTATAACGGCGTGGAACCAGAAATAACGGTTGAAATCATAGCTGAATAAACATGCTGATATACATCGGGTCAATCCGATTGAGAAGGGATGATGAAATCATGAAGAATACGATTTTTTCATCCTTTTTCTATTGCTTCTATAACTTTTAAGATAATGTTTTGGGAAAGGCGGCAGGGAGTGGATAGACATTTGTCGCTCATTCCCGACCGATGACGCATCCCAAAACTTTATCGCGAAAGTGATACCTTGCCGCATACGTGGTCTACCGTTATGAAATCCCAACAAGATCCTTCTCTTTACCACCTTCCTCCCCACAGTATCGAAGCGGAAGAAGCCATAATCAGTGCTATTCTTCATGATAACAGCACGTTGATGGATGTTGTCGAAATTCTGGCGGCGGATGATTTTTATAGATCCGCTCATCAGAAAATATTCGCAACTATGCTGGATCTCTATGGCAAGGGGGAGCCTGTGGACTTGGTGACCCTGACCAATGCTCTCAAAGTTAGAGGACATCTTGAAACCGTAGGCGGAGTTTCCAGTATCGTTCAGATTCTTGAATCGGTTCCAATTGCAGTCAATGCCGTTCATTATGCTGAAATTATCCATGACAAGGGCTGTCTGCGCCGACTTATCGAAAAAGCCAATCATATTGTCAAACGGTGTTTCGAAGATCAGGGAGAGGTTGATGACATTCTGGATTTTGCTGAATCGTCGATTTTCGAGATTTCCGACAACAAGATCAAACCGGGTTTCAATCATATCCGTTCTCTGATAGACAAGAATATTGATAAGCTAGAGGAACGTCAGGGCAATAAAACATTATTGACGGGTATTTCGACAGGCTTTACCGGCTTGGATCAACTGACATCCGGGTTCCAGCGCTCGGATCTCATCATTCTTGCTGCCAGACCGAGCATGGGCAAAACGGCGCTGGCTCTGAATATCGTTCGAAATGCGGCAGTCGATAGCCATGTTCCCTGCGCGGTATTTTCACTGGAAATGTCCAAGGAGCAGCTTTCCATGCGGATGTTGTGTGCTGAAGCCCGGATCGATTCTGCAAGGCTGCGGGATGGTTTTTTCAGTGATGATGATTGGGATCGCCTGACACATGCCGCCGGAATTCTTTCCGAAGCACCCATATACATTGATGACTCTCCGGAGATTACATCGATGACCATCCGGGCAAAAGCCAGAAGATTGAAAATGGAAAAAGAACTGGGGCTGATTGTCATCGATTATCTTCAGCTCATGAAAAGTTCCATATCCAACGATCGCCGGGATCTGGAAATCTCGGAGATATCCCGATCCATCAAGTCGCTGGCCCGGGAGCTGGATCTTCCCATCGTGGCATTGTCGCAGTTGAACAGAAAACTGGAAGAAAGAAGCGACAAACGTCCCCAGCTTTCCGATTTGCGGGAATCCGGAGCGCTCGAGCAGGACGCCGATGTGGTGACGTTCATTTATCGGGATGAAGTATACAATCGTGATGAAAACAATCCGAACCGGGGAAAAGCCGAAATCATCGTTGCCAAACACCGCAACGGGCCTACAGGCCTGGTGCCCCTCACGTTTTTGAAATCCTATACCAGTTTTGAAAATCCGGCGCCTGAAATCAGATGAAAAAACTCCATGGAAACATTTCGGGATTAAAGGCCGGTCAGATTGCCGTACTTGAAGGAATTTACGACAGGCGGGTGTTGCCGCAATATCTGATTTCACCGGAAATTGCGGATGAAATGTGTCGAATTTCTTATGAAATCAGACGCCAGATAGGTATTCTTGTCAACCGTCAGGGTAAGATCGTATCGGTCATTGTGGGAGACTACCATGGAATTGTCATTCCGGATATCAGTGAATACAGAAGCGCTTCAGGCAGGCTCAAGGGAATCCGCTGCATTCATACCCATTTGAAAGCTGAATCTCTTTCTCAAGATGATCTGACGGATCTTTCTTTGCTTCGCCTGGATTGTATGGCTGTCCTGACGCTGACTTCGGATGGTAATCCTCTGGATGTGATGATTGCGCATGTCCTGCCGCCTGCATCAGATGCGAAACCGTATCGTATCCTGCCAACTGTTCCTGCAAATCGGCTGGATATCGGATGCCACGATTTGATTCTTGCCGTTGAATCCGAACTGGGTCAGATCCAAATGAAGCGGGAAGTCGGAAGAGGTTCCCTGCGTGGTCAGGAAAGAGCACTTCTCATCAGCGTGTCGACAGAGTCCCGCTTGATGGCTCTGGATTCTTTGAACGAACTTGAAGAACTTGCCATCTCCAGCGGTATTTTTGTAGTAGACAGTGTCTTTCAGCACCGCCGGCAAGCGGACCCACGTTTTTTGCTCGGCAGCGGCAAGCTTCGGGAAATTGCATTGCTGGCCATTCAGAAGGAAGCGGATCTGATCATTTTCGATCAGGAACTCAACCCATCTCAGATCCGCTCTATTACGGATCAGATCGAGATGAAAGTGATCGATCGGACACAACTGATCTTGGATATTTTTGCACAGCGTGCCCAGTCTCGCGAGGGCAAGCTTCAGGTGGAACTGGCTCAGTTGAAATACTTGCTGCCGCGGCTGGTTACCAAAAATACCGCAATGTCCCGATTGACCGGAGGTATCGGCGGCAGAGGGCCGGGTGAAACCAAACTCGAGATCAACCGCAGACGCGCCAGAGAACGCATTACCCGACTCGAAAAGGCACTGGCCGAAGTGGTTCGGCATCGCAGCCAGCAAAAAGCCCGGCGTCTCAAGCAGGGCCTGCCGGTCATTTCGATCATCGGATATACGAATGCCGGGAAATCCACGCTGTTGAATACGCTGACCGAGAGTCAGGTCCTGGCGGAACAGCGTCTTTTTGCTACACTCGATCCGTCCAGCCGCCGACTCAGATTTCCCAGAGACATCGATGTTATCATCACAGACACAGTAGGTTTCATCAAGAACCTTCCCAAGGACCTGCAGGTTGCTTTTCGAGCGACACTCGAAGAGCTGGAAAGTGCGGATTTGCTGCTGCATGTGATCGATATCAGCAACCCCCGTTTCGAGGATCAGATTCAATCGGTGGAAGCGATTCTGGAAAGTCTGGAACTGAATCGCATCCCCTGCCTGCGGGTCTTGAACAAGCAGGATGTGCTGACTCGATCGGAGGTTGAGCGATGTATCAATATCTCTGGCGGTATTGCGGTTTCTGCCAATGATAAATCCACACTTCAGCCGCTGATCGAAGCGATGGCCCGAAGCATCGCACAATGATTAAAAGGTTGACATCTTCAAGAAAGGGCATATAAGCGGTTCAGATGCTATGGATATTGAACGTATATTGACAATCGGTATCAATGCCGCTTACAACGGTGGCCGGGTTCTTCGCTCTTTTCTGGGTAAAATTAAAGATCCAGACCATAAGGGGGCTATCGATCTGGTTACCGAAGCGGATCTGGGCTCGGAGAAAGTCATCATCGAGACGATCCGAAAGGCTTTTCCCGATCATGCCATTTTGGCTGAGGAAAGCGGCGGGAGTGGTGATAATTCAAAGAGCCGATGGATTATCGATCCGTTGGATGGCACTACCAATTATACGCATCAACTTGGGCTGTTCAGTGTTTCCATCGCTTTCGAATCGGCAGGAAAAATTGCTGCAGGCATCGTTTTGAATCCGGTATCCGGCGAATTGTTTACGGCGGTCGAGGGGCAGGGTGCCTGGCTGAACGGCAGACCGATTCAAATATCGGGTACGCTCAAGGTTTCCGATAGTCTTCTTGTTACAGGGTTTCCGTATAATTTTAAAGAAATATTTCACGATGTGATGTTTCGGTTCGCCAACTGTCAGGGGGCATCGCAAGGGGTACGGCGGTTAGGATCTGCTTCTTTGGATCTCTGTTTTCTATCATGCGGAAGATTTGACGGATATTGGGAACAGAACCTGAAACCCTGGGACACGGCAGCCGGTTCTCTGATCGCCCGGGAATCCGGTGCGGTCATAACGGATTTTTCAAATCGGGCTTATTCCATCTATGGAAAAGAGATACTTGCAACCAACGGGTGGGTTCATGAGGAAATGCTCGGATTATTAAAGGAAGACGCATGAAGAGAAAGAAAGAGGTTATACCTGAACTTCAGATCGACGATATTGGTTGCATTGGAGAATTCAATGCCGAAGACCGGATGTGCGTCAGGTTCTGTGCGCTTAGATTGCGCTGTGCCATAGAAAGCAGGTACAACATCCGGGCTGAAATTCTGGAAGAATTGATGTATTCGGAAACATTTTCCGAAAAAAATCAGTAGTTGTTTCTATTCTCTTTTCCTGCCGTCCGGCCCGATCGATACGGGCCGGCTACTTTCGTTTTTCTCAATATCAGTAGAGCCCTTCTTCAAGTTTGGCGCATAGGAATTCGATCTGTTTTTGAAGAGAATGATTATCCCGGATGCCTTTTTCGATGGCCGTGATGGAATGCAGCGCCGTTGCATGATAACGATTGAAGCATTTACCGATGGCTTGAAGTGGCGAGTCGGTATATCGCCGGGATAAATACATGGCGATCTGTCTGGCTCTGACCAGCGTCTGTTTACGGGAAGGAGATACGATTTCCTGATTGGAAATATTGAATTCCCGGCAAACTAAATTTTTGATGCCGTCTATGGTGATGAGTTTGCGCTGTCGAACAATATTTTTGACAACACTTTCTGCCATGACCATATCAATAGGTGCGCCAAGAAGAGAAGACCTCGCTGTAATTCCGATCAAACCGCTTTCGAGCTGACGCACATCTTCAGTCAATTCTCCAGCCAAATACTGGGTAATGTTTTCCGGTAGTCGAATCCCGTTGACAGTTGCTTTTTTTTGTAGAATTCGGACCCGTGTTCTGAAATTCGGCGGGTCAATGGCGGATATCAAACCGCTCGACAGTCGGGAACGGAGTTTGTCGTTCAGCTTCGGAATATCTCCAGGAAGATACGAACTTGAAAAAATGATTTTTTTCCCAGAATCGTAAAGCGTATCCAGAGTCATGGCCAGCTCGACCTGTGTGCGTTCTTTACCACTGAGGTAATGGACGTCATCCAGTAGCAGAACATTGCAGCCGGTTCGATATTTTTTCTTGAACTGGTCGATGGTGTTATGCTGATAAGCGAAGACCATTTCGTTGGAGAAATCTTCCGCCGTAATATAATATACTTTTTCAGCCGGATTTTCCGTCAAAATATGATTGCCGACAGCCTGGGTCAAATGGGTTTTTCCCATACCGGTTTTTGAAAGCAAAAACAGGGAATGCTGCTGGGTTTTCTTTCTGGACGCCAATGATAGGGAAGCGGAATAAGCAAAATCGTTGTTTCCGCTGACGACGAACTGGTCGAAGGTATAATCTCTTCTCAATAGTCTGCCGCTGGTAAATTGGGCATCTGCCTCAGGAAATAAAGGCTTTTGACGACAGATGTCTGGTTGGCGATGACTGACGGAATGTTTTTCAGTTATTTCAAGGGCAATCTGGAACGATTGACCCGAAATATTCCGGATTTCAGATAAAATTATATCACTGTAATTTTCTAGAACTCGCTTTTTTGAAAACGGATTCGGACAGGAAAGTACAACGACTCCTTCATTTTCAGAAATAAATTCAACCGGTTCAATCCACATGCGATAACTGTGACCAGGGATGTGGGTTTTGATTGCGGCTTTTGCTTTGCTCCAGATAGAATCCATAATGGTATCGCCAGTTATGAGAAATTTGTGAGTCTTAATGAAATGAAAACGACGATAAAATAAAAATACTTTGGACACGGTTATATCTGCTATTCCTTAATGTCACTCATCCTGTGAAAGAGGGCAGGGGTGAGGGATGAAAAAAAATCACAGATTATGACTGGTTGAAGTATATAAGATCACATTCTGACACAATCGAAAGTGAAAAGAATGAAAACCAGGATTTGCACGTGAAATGATTCAGTCTTAATTATAGATACTGCAGTGTGATTTTTATTGGATCGATCCGATGGGCGCTGTTCATAAGTTGTTTTTTACATAAGCACCCGGATAGAGTCAAACGGAATGGGTTCCAATTCGGAACGTCCAACAT
>CAYQKZ010000150.1:0-8078 GCA_964418135.1 uncultured Desulfobacterales bacterium | reverse complement strand
CTTCCGGCCCGGGCTTCAGCCTGATCATGGAAAACCTGGGGCTTGGCATCTGCACCGAAACCCCATGTGTGGTGGTCAATGTCCAACGGGCCGGTCCCTCCACGGGGCTGCCGACTCTGGGTGCGCAGGGAGACATGATGCAGGCCCGGTGGGGATCACACGGACATTACGAAATCATCGCCCTGGCGCCGGCATCACCTCAGGAGCTGTTCTATACGACCATCGAGGCTTTCAATCTGAGCGAGACCTATCGGATTCCGGTGCTGGTCATGACGGACGAGGTCACGGGGCATTTGAGCGAGCGGGTGGTCATTCCGGAGGCAGCGGCCATCAAGCTGCGGAACCGGCCGGCGCCAAAAGGCAGAAAAGACCGGTTCAAGCCATTTCAGCCGGGTCCCAACGGCGTCGCGCCCATGGCCATTGCCGGCACCGGCTACGGGATTCACGTCACCGGCCTCACCCACGATGAACGGGGATATCCCGTCATGACCCCCGAAACTCAGATCGAGATGATGGATCGGCTCACCCGAAAGATACGCAACAATCTGGACGATATCATCCGCACGGAAAGCTACCGGATCGAAGATGCCGAAATCGTCATCGTGTCCTACGGGATTTCGGCCCGCAGCAGCCTGGCCGCGGTGGATGAAGCCAGAGACCGGGGGATCAAGGCCGGATTGTTTCGGTTGATCACCATCTGGCCTTTTCCGGAAAAACAGATTCAGATGCTGGCGGAAAAAGTCCGGGGCTTTGTAACGGTCGAACTCAATCTTGGACAGATTCACTTAGAAGTCCAGCGATGTGCGGGTGCCAAAGTCCCCGCTGTTCTGGTCGGCCATCCGGGAGGAGCGGTCATTACACCGGATCAGATCGTCGATACCCTGAAAACCGCATTTTAGGAATAAGTCTACCTGGGAGCAGTCATGGAAAAAAATAAAACCCGGTCTGATCATCCGCTGGATGCGATGCTGCGAACCGACCGTATTCCCCATATCTGGTGTCCCGGATGTGGGATCGGCACGGCATTTTCCGCGTGTATGGTGGCCATGCAGGCCAGCGGTATCGATCTTGAGAAGACCGTGATGGTATCCGGCATCGGATGTTCGGGCCGTGGGGCCGGCTATACCCGGCTGGATTCCTATCATACCACGCATGGCCGGGCCATTCCGTTTGCCTCCGGCATGAAACTGGCCAATCCGGAACTCAATGTCGTGGTGTTCAGCGGAGACGGTGATCTCTTTGCCATCGGCGGCAATCACTTCATCCATGCAGCCCGGCGCAACATGGATATCACCGTGGTCTGCGTCAACAACCTGATTTACGGTATGACCGGCGGGCAGGCAGCGGCCACCACACCCTGCCTGGCCAAAACCACCACCACCCCTCTGGGAAATCCCGATCCGCCTTTCAGTCTGCCGCTGCTGGCCTTTGCATCGGGCGCGTCCTATGTGGCCAGATGGACGGTTCTCCACACCCGGGATCTGACCAAATCCATCGAAGAAGCGCTGAACCGGCGGGGGTTTTCCTTTATCGAGGTGTTAGCACCCTGCCCGACGGGGTATGGAAGAAAGAACAAGGAAAAATCTCTGGATACGCTCAAGATATATCAGGAACGCACGGTCATCAAAAACGGCGCGCATCCGATGGATGCGGTCATGGACTTTGGCAACAGTATTACCCTGGGAAAATTCGTCGATCAGGACCGTCCGACATTTTCAGATAATTACGACCGGACATGCCGTCCGCATTTGGCTTAGATCATCACATCCGGGATCCATATGACGACATCTAATTTGCATGCCAGCGCCAAGACGGAAATCCTCATCACGGGATTCGGCGGTCAAGGCATTGTGCTGGCCGGGCAGATCGTGGGAAAAGCCGCCAGTCTGATCGATCACAAAGAAAGTACCCTGACCCAGTCCTACGGGCCGGAGGCCCGCGGCGGCTACTGCAGTGCCCAGGTCATCATTTCCGACAGGTTCATTCATTTTCCGTATGTGCGCCAGCCCGATATTCTGGTGTGCATGTCTCAGGGCGGATTCGACAAGTACGCATCCCTCATCAAAGAGACCAGTATTCTGATCGTCGATCAGCATCTGGTCAACACCGGAGACATTCCCTCCGGCCGCTGCTTCGCCATTCCGGCTACACGCATGGCCGAAGAACTGGGCCGGAAGATGATGGCCAACATCGTGATGGTCGGTTTTTTTACGGCTGTCACCCAGGCCGTTTCTCTGGATGCGGCCCGGAACACGGTGGCAGCTTCCGTTCCCCGCGGCACGGAATCTCTGAATCTGTCAGCATTCGACAAAGGTCATGATTTTGGTCTGGCCACACTCAAGGGGCGCCGGAAAAAAGCGGAAGGCAAGAAAGGAACCTTGAATGAAAAACCCTAAAGATCGCCTGTATCGGGTTCTGGTCATCGGTGCCACCCCTGCCGGAATCGCTGCGACCAACAAGCTCGGTGAAATCGGTATTCCGGTCACCCTGGTGGATACAGACCCGGATTTGAATCGGAAACTGGCCTGTGAAGCCTGGCGCCTGAATTCCGGGGTTCCTTTGAACTATGCAAACCGTCCCGGGCTTTTAAGAATTTTGCGCAATCCGCGTATCCGCTGTGTTCTGCCTGGAACCATCCGATCGCTGAAACACACCCCTCAGGGCTTCTGTGCCCGGATCGATGCACCGGCAGCTTTCATCGATCCGGACCGCTGCACCCTTTGTGGCCGCTGCCTGACTGTCTGTCCGGCCACATCGCCGGATGGCTCCATACCTATCCGATCCGGCGGCCGGTTCAGCCTGCCGGGCCATCCCCATATCGACAAGCGGCGTCAGCCGCTGTGTCAGGCCAACTGTCCGCTGGGCGTGAATGCACAGGGATATGTGGCGCTGGCCAGAGTCGGGAAATTCGCCGAAGCTCTGGATCTGATTCGACGGGACAACATCCTTCCCGGCATCTGCGGCAGAATCTGCACCCATCCCTGTGAAGTTGCCTGTCGCCGTTCAGAACTCGATCAGCCCGTGGCCATCCGGGATATCAAGCGGTTTGTGGCGGATTATGACATATCTCATCCGCGGGAATCCAAACCACCGGGAGTGCCGTCCAGACTCCAGCGAATTGCCGTGATCGGGTCCGGGCCGGCCGGTTTGGCCGCTGCCGCGGATATGGCCCGCCTGGGGTATCCGGTTACGGTTTTCGAGAAGGAATCTCGGCCAGGAGGGTTGCTGTGTTACGGACTGGGACCGCACCGACTGCCAAGGGATATATTGGATCGGGAAATCACCTATATCGAAAAACTGGGGGTTGAATTTCGCACGGAAACACCTGTGAATCTGTCCACCGGTCTGGATGATCTCAAAAAAGAATTTGCCGCCGTCATCGTGGCCGTCGGGGTATGGAATGACCGCAGACTCGGAATTCCCGGTGAAGATTTGTCCGGGGTCGAAGGGTGTCTGGATTTTCTGGTCCGGATGTACCGTGGACAAATCGCCGAACTCCGGGAAAAAGTCGCGGTCATCGGAGATGGCAATGCGGCGTTCGATCTGGCCAGAACCCTTGTCCGACTGGGTGCCGACGTGACGGTACTGGCCTGGTTTCCGGAATCCATGATTCCGGCCGATGCCGATGAAGTCACTGCCGCCAAAGAAGAAGGTATTCGCATTCGGAACAATCTGCAGGTCGAGGCTTTTGTCGGGGCAGACGGAAAGCTTTCCGCCCTGCGTTGTGCGACCACCCGGCCCGGTCCGCCGGATGCTGCCGGCATTCCCTGGCCGGTTCGGGTGCCGGATACCGAAACCATCGATCTGAACTTCGACAGCGCTTTTGTGGCCATCGGCCAGATTGCCGATCCGATTCTGTCGGAATTCGTCGGTGGAACACGGCCCAACGGCACGATTCAAACCCATGACAATGGTTGCACCGGTATGGCGGGAATTTATGCCGCCGGAGATGCGGCGTCCGGCCCGTCATCGGTTGTCAAGGCCATGGCATCCGGCAGGCAGGCGGCGCAAACAGTTCACCGGCATCTCAGCGGTGAAAAACCGTCGAATCGTCCGCCCGGCAGACCGCAGGACAAGGACTTTTCGGCCATTACACCCGATATCCCCTCGCTGGCCCGTGTCCATATGCCGGAAAGACAGCTGGCCGGACGTGAAGGCAATTTTGCCGAAGTGGCCTTGGGGCTGAACGAATCCCAGGTCTGCTTCGAGGCGTCCCGCTGCCTGCAATGCGGGGTCTGTTCCGAATGTCTCGAATGCGTGACCGCCTGCGAATCGGCCGGCGCCATCCGGCACGACCAATGTGCCGAAGAGATTGTCGAACAGGCTGGCATTGTCATTATCGCGGATCCCGATACTGCACCCGGCATCAAGGGAGACGACATTCTTCGGGCATACAGCACCAAAACGGCCAAACAGGATGTGCATGCCATGACGCTGCGGGGCTTTGCCGCGGCTGCCGATGCCATGCTGCTGCTGGGCGGCGGCTCTCAACGGCTGAAAGGGCATGGACTGGCCTTTTCTCCGCCGGATCCCCGGCTTTCATCGGAAGTCCGCATAGGCGTTTTTGTCTGCCGGTGTAACGATTCGCTGGGCTGGACAACCGCTCTCAGCGATTATGTCGCCGGACTTGTCCGGCAGCCCCATATCGAGTATGCGGAGATCCTGTCATCGGCCTGTACGCCGGAAGGAACAGCCGCGCTCATCCGCACCATCCGGGAAAAAGGACTGACCCGCGTGGTGCTGGCATCCTGTGTCTGCTGTCCGCTCGATTTCATTTGCAGTGCCTGCACCGACCAGCGAAGCCGGCTCAAACACGCCTTGTTTTCCGGAACCGGCATCAGTCGGGCCATGGTGGAAACCTGCAATCTGCGCGGCGAGGTGCTGCGGCTGCTCGATACCGACCCGGCACTGGCGGAACAGCGGTTCAAAGGACTCATCGAGCGGTCCATCCACCGGACATTCCGGTTGAAAGCGCTGCCCACACCCGCCCGGCCCTATAATTTCACAACTGCCGTGATCGGAGATTCGGAAGCAGCACTCAGCAGCGCCATGACGCTTGCACGGGCCGGATTGGATGTCTTTCTTTTCGGAGCCCCCGACAAGGCCCAGCCGGAAACCCTGGTTCATCCCAATATTCACGACTTCAGTGAATCCTCGGTCGTGTGTCTGCGGGGCACGGTCGGCAATTTCGAAGTGACTGTGGATACCCATGGCGTCCGGCAGATCATGCATGCCGGCACCGTCATTCTGGGGGAGCAATCCCGAAAACGCATTCCCTATATGCCGATGGCGGATCTGCCTGCCCATATCGTGGAATCCGCCATGCAGAAGCGGGGGGTTACCGGCATCCCGTTTTTCAACCCAGGGGCAACCTCCATTCCGGGTCTTTTTCTGGCCAATCCGTCGGGAATTGCGGTGTCCGACCGGATCAAAGGAACAGCGGCCGCCATGCTGGCGGCTTCGGCCATGCCCAGAAGTCCCCGACAGAACAAGGGATATACGGTGTCGGTAGATGAAGCCCTCTGCCGGGGCTGTGGCCGGTGTATCGCGGTCTGTCCCTATCAGGCTGTCCGCTTTCGGCCTAACGACATCAACGGCTGGTATGCAGTCGTGGACGAAGCGCTTTGCAAAGGTTGCGGCAACTGTATCGCGGTCTGTCCCTCCAATGCCGCGGACAGCCCGTACCGGGACCGGAAATATCTCAATCAGATGATTGCGGAACTGCTGCAATGACACAGCCTGGGATCATTTTGAAATATCAACCACAAAATACGCGAAACAAAAGAATCTTTTAATTCATTCGCAGCACTCACCGGTTATACTGCGAACGGACATAATCAGCACTTTCCTTAGGGAAAGATACTCTTTTCCATTTATGAGACAGCGATGGACAATCTTAAAATCATCTTGTTTATCTGCAACTGGGGCCCGCATGCTGCCTTTCAGGCACTTCAGGACTGCGGCACCGATATTCCGGCGGATGTTCGCATGATCCGTATTCCCTGCACCGGCAGCATGAGTAAATCGCTTCTCTTCAAGGCGTTCGAACTGGGCGCCGACGGAGTCGCTCTGGTCGGATGCGAACCCGGTTCCTGCCGGTATGGCAGCGGAACGGATGTGGCGGAACGAAATGTCGAAGACACCCGCGGCATTCTGGATCTGCTCGGGCTGGGCGGAGATCGTCTGCGTCCGGCCATGTTTCTGCCTGAAGAGGCGGATGCGCTTCTGACGTTTCTCCAGGATTTTCATCAGGTCATTCAGACCATGGGCAAGAGCCCGGTCACACCGTTTCTGCAGGAATCGTCCACACCCATCGAAAAGGAAGTTGCTGCCCGGGTTGTCCAGAAGCACGATGTATATGCCTGTCAGGATTGCGGAAAGTGTTCGTCCGCTTGCCCCGTAACACTGTCCGGCAAGTCTTTTTCTCCAAGAGCCATGGCCGGGGATATTATTGCCGGCAACACCGAATCCGCTCATGTCGTCAAGGACGTCTGGTCCTGCCTGACCTGCGGACTCTGTCGGGATCGCTGCCCCTCTGCCGTGGATTTTCCGGAGTTTATCCGGGATATGCGCTGTCTCCAGAAAGAGGCCGGGAATGAAGGATGTGAAGCCCATGAGGGGTTTTTTCAATCATACATGCGTGCCATGACTTCTCCGAATCTTAAAATCCGACACTGGGAGTGGCTGCCCGATGATATCCGAACAGACCCAAACTCCAAAACCCTGTTTTTCGGAGGATGTGCGCCGTATTTCGATACATATTTCCGGACCCATCTTGGCATCCGGACACGTGATATCCTGGTTGACGGCTTGCGCCTGCTGAATTTTTTCGACATCCACCCTGCCCTCATAGATGGGGAAAGATGCTGTGGTCACGATCTCCTCTGGTCCGGAGACCGGGAGAATTTCTTGAGGCTTGCCCGCCTGAATGTGAATGCCATTGCCGAAAGAGGGATCGAGGAAGTTGTAACAACCTGTCCTGAATGTTACCGGACACTCGTTCACGATTATCCGGAGCAGGGAATTTCAATCGACTTCAAGGTAACCCATCTTTTTGATCTAGCGGAAAAAGAAATCGGCAAGGGTGCCATCGGTTTCGAAAAACTGGATCGCACGCTGACCTTTCAGGACCCCTGTCGCCTCAGCCGACTCAGCGGCCGGCCGGAGCTTCCCCGAAAACTCATCGACCGCCTGAATCCGCAGCAATTTACCGAAATGCGGGATCGGGGCGCTTCGGCCCTGTGCTGCGGCAACTGTGCCTGGACAGGGTGTGACAGTTTCAGCAAGGCACTCCAGGTTAAACGCCTGCGGCAGGCCAAGGAAACCGGAAGTAATCTGCTGCTGACCGCCTGTCCTAAATGCCAGATTCACCTGCGCTGCGCCATGGAAGACCCCTTTATCGGCAAAGAAATTGAAATGGAGATGATGGATTTGACCAGTGTTCTGGCTCGAACCATTCGGTGGGAATAAAAAAAGGGTACAGGGGGGCAGGAAAAACCTGCACCCTGATACCTGCACCCTAATTATGAGATGATGATCATGGAAAAACTGGATAATCCGACGGCACAGTCCCGCATCGGCGTTTATGTCTGCAACTGCGGCGCCAATATCGCCAAGACCGTTGATTGCGAAAAAGTGGCTGCAATGGCGGCCGCAATGGCGGACGTACAGATTGCCAGAAGCATTCCGTACGCCTGTTCCGAACCGGGGCAGCAAAGCATCCGTGAAGATATTCTGGAGCAGAATCTGGATCGGGTGGTGGTGGCCTCCTGCTCACCGAGGCTTCATGAGCCGACTTTTCGGCAGATGGTTCAGGATGCGGGGCTGAATCCATATATTCTTGAGATGGCCAATTTGCGGGAACACTGCAGTTGGGTGCATATGGGACTGCCTGAGGCAGCCACGGAAAAGGCCATGGATTTAACGCGAATGGCCATATCGCGGGTGCGAAGCCATAAGGCCCTGAAGCCTGAAAAATTGCCTCTGGTCAAACGGACACTTGTCATCGGTGCCGGTGTGGCCGGAATTCAGGCAGCCCTAGATCTGGCGGATAACGGGTACGATGTGGTGCTGGTGGA
>CAYQKZ010000149.1:0-8092 GCA_964418135.1 uncultured Desulfobacterales bacterium | reverse complement strand
GGCCAAGGCATCGCTGCTGCATGTCCCCTGGCTGAAAGCCGCATTTCTCTTTCTGCTGGTGGGGTACGGCACCAAACTGGGGCTGGCACCGCTGCACACCTGGCTGCCGGATGCGCACAGCGAATCTCCATCCGTCATATCAGCACTGCTGTCCGGCGCCCTGCTGAACTGCGCCTTTCTGGCCATACTGCGGATTCAGCAGGTTCTGTCGGCGGCCGGCCAGGGCCTTTTCGGGCAGAATCTGCTGGTGGGATTCGGTCTTTTTTCGATGTTCGTCGCCGCAGCCTTCATCCTGCGGCAGACGGATTTCAAGCGGATGCTGGCCTACTCCAGCGTGGAGCATGTCGGCATCCTGTCGTTTGCCGTCGGACTCGGCGGGAATGCCGGATACGGAGCCATGCTCCATGCCGTCAATCATTCCCTGACCAAAGCCATGCTGTTTCTGCTGGCCGGAAACATACTGGCCGCCTATCGGACCAAATCCATCCGGGAAGTCCACGGCATCCTCCGCACCCTGCCGTTTTCCGGTGTCCTGTGGATCATGGGGTTTCTGGCTATTACGGGCTCTCCTCCGTTCGGCACGTTCCTGAGCGAACTGGTCATTCTCAAGTCCGCCCTGGATCAGGGGCGATTCGGTATCGCCGCCGCTTATCTGCTGATTCTGTGCATCATTTTCGCGGCCATGGCGTCCATTGTCCTTTCCATGGCTCAGGGACAGCCCGATGAAACGACAGCAGGAACCAACCGTCCGTCATCGGGTTTTTTCGAAGAATCGCCGCTGTCCGTCATCCCGCCGCTGATGCTGGGAATTGCGGTTCTGGCGCTGGGCATCTATATCCCGGCGCCTTTGCAGCAGGTTCTCGAACAGGCGGCCCGCACGTTCGGAAACCTTTGATACAGGCCATTGCCACTGTACAGGAGTGATGATTCATGTTTGATTCCGCATCAGACTCATTTTCCCTTGCCAACGGGCAGGCAGCGGACTTCCGGAATGCTTCCGTTCTCGGTATGGACGCTTTCCAGGATGCCATCATCCATTCGGTCGAAGAAGGAGGCCGAATCTCTGCGCTGTTCGCCGAGCCGACACAGGCCCATGGCCTGCGTCTGTGGGCAATACTTTCGCAGGACAGCCACTCCCGGATTCTGCCGCTTTGCACCGACATGGCGGAAGACAGCTACCCGTCCCTGACCCCGCTCTGCGCCCAGGCACACGGGTTCGAACGGGAAATTTTCGAACAATGGCGTCTGTTTCCCAAAGGCCACCCCTGGCTGAAACCCATCCGGTTTCAGCCCCCTTACCGGGAAAACACCGGCCGGCCGAGTGCCGCCTCTCCTGCCGACATCGGAGATGCAGACTATTTTCGGGTCGAAGGTGAAGAGATTCACGAAGTTGCCGTCGGGCCCGTTCATGCCGGCATCATCGAACCGGGGCATTTCCGATTTCAGTGTCATGGAGAAAACGTATTCCATCTTGAAATTTCGCTCGGCTATCAGCACCGCGGTATCGAAAGGCGTCTTGCGGGCGGCCCGGACAGCCGGACGATCCACTACATGGAAACGCTGGCCGGCGATACGAGTATCGGCCATGCCATGGCCTACTGCCAGTCGGTCGAGGCGCTTTCCGACACCCAACTATCCGCCAGAGCGCAGGCAATCCGAGGGATCGCGCTGGAGTTGGAACGCATTGCCAATCATGTCGGAGATCTGGGCGCACTGGCCGGTGATGTCGGTTTTCTGCCCACCCTCTCCTTTTGCGGGCGGATTCGCGGGGATGTACTCAACATGACGGCGCTGATCTGCGGCAACCGCTTCGGTCGCGGCATCATCCGGCCCGGCGGCGTGGCATTCGATATCGATCCGGAAATAGCGGAAATACTGCTGACCCGTCTCGATGCCGCTGAAAAAGATATGACTGTTGCCATCCATCTGCTCTGGAAAACGTCTTCCGTCATGGCCAGATTCGAGGGAACCGGCACGGTCGGCCGGGAGGCGGCCGAGTGCATGGGACTTGTCGGCCCGGCCGCGCGCGCCTGCGGCCTGGATCGGGATATCCGGAAGGATATGCCGGAAGGTATATACCGATTTTTCCAGATTCCGGTATCCACCTGGAACACCGGAGATGTTCTGGCCAGAGCCCATGTGCGGTGGCTCGAAATCCAGCGGTCCATCGCATTCATTCGGGATCGGCTTCTGAATCTGCCGTCAGGGCGGCTGCATATCGCCCCACCGCCCCTGCCCCCCGACCGGCTGACGGTTTCCCTGGTGGAAGGCTGGAGGGGCGAGATATGCCACACAGCCATAACGGATCGGCAGGGCCGATTTTCCATCTATAAAATTGTCGATCCCTCGTTTCACAACTGGTTCGGTTTGGCCTATGCGCTTCGCAATCAGCAGATTTCCGACTTTCCGCTCTGCAACAAGAGTTTCAACCTGTCCTATTGCGGGCATGATTTATAACAGCTTTGAAATAATTCAGGATTCATTGACATGTTAGATTCGCTTCTGGCACGCTTTCAGCAGAAACACCGGACCATGACGTTTCCGGACGGACCGCCGCCCGAGCTTCCGGATCGATATATGGGCCGTCCGATCATCGCCGCAACGGATTGCACACCGGGTTGTTCCCGATGCGTGGAAATCTGTCCCACCGGCGCCATCACTCACACGGACGGGATATCGCTGGATATCGGCGCATGCCTTTTCTGCGGAGAATGCGCCCGAATCTGTCCCTCCCGATGTATTCACTTTACGAAGCATTACGATATGGCGGTTCGACAGCGGGATGAACTCCGGATCGACCCTTCACGGAAATTCCAGCCGGCGGATGCTCTGGATCGAAAATTGCGGCGATTGTTCGGTCGGTCCCTGAAACTGCGTCAGGTCAGCGCCGGTGGGTGCAACGCCTGCGAAGCCGATACGAATGTACTTGGCACCGTGGGCTGGGATCTGGGCCGATTCGGCATTCAGTTCGTGGCATCCCCACGTCATGCGGACGGACTGCTGATCACCGGGCCGGTTCCGAAAAACATGCATACGGCATTGATGAAAACCTACGATGCCGTTCCGGCGCCCAAAATTGTAATCGCCGTTGGTGCCTGCGCCGTTTCCGGCGGCCCTTATCGTGATAACGAAGAGGTTCTTAACGGAACTTGTGATCTGCTGCCGGTCGATCTGCTGATCCCCGGATGCCCGCCGCACCCGCTGACGATTCTCGATGGCCTGCTGAGACTTGTCGGACGGATTCAAGCATCGTCGGAATGATTATCTGCCACATGAACTTTCCCTGGAGCGCTGATGAATTTTCTGAACGTCTTTCTCTGCAATCGTGATGTTCTTTCATTTACTGAATTTCTGATTTGTGTTATTTAACATCAATTTTGCTACAGGCGTTAAACAACTCGAAAAATATAATCTACCATTGAGTTGCCTTACCGCATGCGGGTATAACTGTACTTTCGGCCATGTCGGCCAATTTATTCGTTGTCATCATATTTTGTCATGGAGGATTTTTCAATGAGAGAAGTGGTAATCGTCAGTGGTTCCCGTACCGCCATCGGAAGTTTCGGCGGAGCCTTGATGAACGTTCCCGTTGTCGAGCTGGGCGCGGTGGTAATGAAAGACGTATTGAAAAAAGCAAATTTGCGGCCCATCGCCGATGACGCCATGAAAGCCAATGCCCCGGATAAACTCAAAGACCAGGGAATGATCGAACTCGAAAAAAAGGCTTGTACGTGGGATGACCAGGCAGCACCGATTGCCATCGATGAAGTCATCATGGGAAATGTATTGCAGGCAGCCCAGGGGCAGAACACGGCACGGCAGGCCATGATCCGGGCAGGACTTCCCAAGGAAACCCCCGCGGTTACGATCAACAAGATATGCGGATCGGGGCTGAAGGCCATTGCGCTGGGCGCTGCCGCCATCATGAGCGGACAGTCGGATGTGATTCTGGCCGGCGGCCAGGAAAACATGAGTCTGGCCCCCATGGCCCTTCCCAAAGCCCGGTGGGGACATCGGATGGAGCTGACCGGAAAGGGAGATATCTACGACCTGATGGTTTTCGACGGACTGTTCGAAATTTTCTACGGCTATCACATGGGGCTCACGGCCGAGAATATCGCTTCGATGTACGGTATCAGCCGTCAAGAGCAGGATGAATTGGGTGTGTTGAGCCATAACCGCGCAATGGCGGCCATCAATAATGGCATCTTTGCCAAGGAAATTGCACCGGTCACCATCGCGTCCCGCAAAGGGGACACCATCTTCGACAAAGATGAACGCCCCATGGAAACCAATCT
The DNA here is from genome assembly GCA_964418135.1 of uncultured Desulfobacterales bacterium. GTDB lineage: Bacteria > Desulfobacterota > Desulfobacteria > Desulfobacterales > Desulfatirhabdiaceae > RAAP-1. Next base: position 3,794 of record CAYQKZ010000149.1, on the reverse strand, counting down.
GGAAAAAATGGCCAAACTCAAACCCGCATTCAAAAAAGACGGCTCCGTCACAGCCGGCAACGCTTCCGGAATCAACGATGCGGCCGCGGCCGTTCTGATGATGAGTGCCGAAAAAGCCAAAGCCATGGGGCTGGAGCCCATCGTCCGGATCAAGGGGTTTGCATCGGGCGGACTGGATCCGGCATATATGGGACTGGGGCCGGTTCCCGCGATTCGAACAGCCCTGCAGAAAGCCGGAATGGCGATGAGCGATATCAACATGATCGAACTGAACGAGGCCTTTGCCGCTCAGGCCATCGGCTGCATGCGGGAACTGGGCATTGCCAATGATCGGCCGAACGAGCTGGGCAGCGGCATTTCTCTGGGCCATCCCATCGGCTGCACCGGCGCCCGCCAGATGGTCACCGGCATGTACCAGATGCAGCGCAAAGGCTATCAGACGGGTCTTTTTACGATGTGTATCGGCGGCGGTATGGGTATGGCCATGATTGTCGAACGGTGATCTTTTTTCTTTACTTGTTCATGATGACGAGCTATCAGTAAATGGATGTACAGGATATACAAGATAAAGATTTCCTTTCTGTCTTTTTCAGTATCCTGTCCATCCTGTTTATCCATGTGAATATCTTTTAATGAATCATGGTAGATTATATTTTTTGAGTTGTCTCGGTTGTCAGAACAAGTTCGGATTATCGGCTGCTGACTACTGACTACTTTTTGGGAGACAATAGATGGATATCAGCAGAAAACTGGGGATTCTCGTGTTTTGTGGCGTTCCGGCGATTATCGGCGGCGGCATCATATATGGTTTTTTTCACAGCTATACGCCGGTAGTCATTTATGAAGTTCTGCTTCTACTGGGTGCCGGAGGTTTTGTAAGCAAGTAGTGCAATCCATTTTACCGAATGCCATCCTTCCATGAATGGTTCAGCCTACAGATTAAAGTTCTGGTACTTTCTGGTCATCTTTCTGTGTTCTGCACTGATGCTGGGGTGGCTTCTGTGGCCTTTTCTCTCCGTAATCGTTCTGGCTGCGGTCATTACCAGCGTCTTCAGCGCCGTATTTCAGTATTTTCACAGATTCTTGAATGCCTCACTGTCTTCCCTGCTGACCTGTCTTCTGATATTTCTGATACTCTTTCTTCCGATGGTGTATTTTGTTGAAGCCCTGTCCGAAGAAGCATACGGCCTCTATCAGATGGGAAAAGATGCGGTCATCAGTGACCAGATGGAAGCACTTCTGGCCAATAACCGGCTGTTGGAAAAAGCCAATCGGTTTCTGTCCCGTTATAATTATGAACTGACGGGTGATGAAGTCAACAAGGCCATATCTGAATTGGGAAAAATCGTCGGATTCTTTCTCTATCAGCAGGCCAGCGCCATTGCATCCAATATTTTGAATTTCCTGTTCTATTTCTTTTTCATGCTGATGTTCATCTATTATTTTCTGGTGGACGGTCATCGGCTGGTAGCATTTTTTGTCGAATTTTCGCCCCTGCCGGAAGAGCAGGATATGATACTGATTCAAAAATTCAAGGACATGGCCAGTGCGATTCTAATCGGCAACGGACTGATCGGACTCATCCAGGGCCTATCCGGCGGAATTCTTTTTTCGGTGTTCGGACTGAAATCTCCGATTCTCTGGGGCGTTATCATGTCTCTGGTCGCTTTTCTGCCGATTATCGGCACCGGGGTCGTTTTCATTCCGGCGGCAATTTATCTGTATCTGATGGGACGATTTGCCGCAGGCGTATTTTTTGTTGCTTTTTATCTGGTACTTTCCGTAGTCATGGAGTACATATTCAAACCGAAACTCGTCGGCCATCGGGTCAATATGCACACCCTGCTGGTGTTTCTATCCATCATGGGAGGCGTTAAACTTTTCGGTATTCTGGGAATCATTTACGGCCCGCTGGTAGTTACCGCCTTTTTGACCCTGACTGAAATTTATCATACCAGCTATCAATACCTGGTGGAAGATAGAGAAAGTCTCGAATAGAGAATTTTATCGCCCCCTGTTTTTTCGTGGTTTTCGTCGTTATATTTTTTTGGTAAGGTAGTCAGACATGTCAGAACTTGAAATTTTACCCGATATTCGCCCCAATGTCCGCATTGACAGCGAAATGAAAAAGTCCTATCTCGATTACGCCATGAGTGTGATCATCGGCAGGGCCCTCCCGGATGTCCGCGACGGCCTCAAACCGGTACACCGGCGCGTCCTCTTTGCCATGCACGAGCTGGGAAACGACTGGAACAAACCCTATAAAAAATCCGCCCGTATCGTCGGTGATGTCATCGGTAAATACCATCCTCACGGGGATACGGCCGTATATGACACCATCGTCCGCATGGCGCAGGATTTCTCTCTCAGATACCCGCTGGTGGATGGTCAGGGAAATTTCGGCTCCGTTGACGGCGATCCCCCGGCGGCCATGCGTTACACGGAAATCCGCATGAAGCGTCTGGCCCATCATATGCTGGACGATATCGAAAAAGACACCGTCAATTTCACCCCCAACTACGATGAATCGTTATCGGAACCATCGGTCCTGCCGGCCAAGATCCCCAATCTGATCATCAACGGCTCATCCGGAATTGCAGTCGGCATGGCCACCAACATCCCGCCCCACAATCTGAGTGAAACCATCGAGGCCATCAAGTCCATCATCGACAATCCCGGACTGAGCTTCGAAGAACTCATCCAGATCATACCGGGACCGGATTTTCCGACGGCCGGATATATTTACGGTAAATGCGGCATCCACGATGCCTACCGGACCGGACGCGGCATCATCCGCATGCGGGCCCGAACCATCGTTGAAAAAGACAAAAAAAACGGCAGCGAAACCATTGTGGTTACCGAACTTCCCTATCAGGTCAACAAGGCCAAGCTCATCGAATTCATTGCCGAGTTGATCCGGGATAAACAGATCGAAGGCATCCGGTACATCCGGGACGAATCGGACCGGGAAGGCATGCGGATTGCCATGGGACTGAAAAAAGATCAGGCCGCCGAAGTCATCATCAACCAGCTTTATAAGCACACCCGGATGGAAAGCAGTTTCGGCATCATTTTGCTGGCAGTCGTCAACAACCGGCCAGAGTTGCTTACGCTGAAGGAAATCCTGGAATATTTCATCCGTCACCGCAAGCAAATCATCGTCCGACGAACCCAGTTCGACCTGAAGAAAGCCGAAGATCGGGCCCATATTTTAGAAGGTCTCAAAATCGCCCTCGACAATCTGGATGCGGTGGTCAGCCTGATCCGCCTATCTCAATCCCCTGCCGAGGCCAAGGCCGGACTTATCTCCACGTTTTCGCTTACGCCGATTCAGGCCCAGGCCATCCTGGACATGAGACTGCAACGACTGACCGGCCTCGAACAGGAAAAAATCGTCGAAGAATACCATAAAACACTCAAAGACATCGCGTGGTTCCAGGAAATACTGGGCAGTGAAACATTGATTCTCAAACTGATCAAGGATGAACTGGCCGAAATCCAGATGGAATTCGGCGATCCCCGTCGAACCCAAATCGTGGATGAAACCCGGGAGATCACACTGGAAGACATGATCGTCGAAGAAGACATGGTGGTCACCATCTCTAAAACCGGATACATCAAACGCAATCCCATCACGTTGTACAACAGCCAGCGCCGCGGCGGAAAAGGCAAAACCGCCATGGAAACGAAAGATGAGGATTTCGTGGAACACCTTTTCGTGGCGTCCACCCATCATACCTTTCTCTTTTTCACCAATCAGGGAAGACTCTACTGGTGCAAAGTCTATGAAATTC
>CAYQKZ010000148.1:6251-8103 GCA_964418135.1 uncultured Desulfobacterales bacterium | reverse complement strand
CTTTATGAGTCGGTTCTGGTTTACTGCAAAGATTCAAATTGTTCTTTTTGAATATTTTTTCCGGAGCAAATTTGGCGAACATATCCCTCTCCGGGATCATCGAGTGAACCCGCCGCCTGAATGGCCTCTGCAAGCCTTCCTGTTGTGATCCATTTGGGTTTGGTCGATGATATCTGCTGCCACTTGCCGGTGGCACCGTAACGCACATACACACCGTTTGACCAGATACCGATCAGATCATCCCGGCCGTCGCCATCGATATCCCCAGCCGCCAGTTGTTCCGCCGGGATCGTGATTTGTGTCCAGGCTTTGGTGAGCGAGTTACAGCACCAGGTGCCGGTGCTGTAACTGCCGACGATATCTGCCCGTTTATCTCCGGTCATATCACCTGTGGTGATCCAGAGGGGAATAGCATTGTCAATTTTCTGCCAGGAGGCATCGGCGCTATAGCGAACCCACAGGCCGTCGCTCCATACACCAGCCAGATCATCCCGGACGCCGCCGATATTTCCGACAGCCAGTTGCTTGGCAGGCGTGGAAAGTCTAATCCATTTGCCGGCTGCCAAATTCATATAATAGACGCCATCATTTTTCCAACTGCCGATGACATCGTCCCGATCGTCATTGTTCAAATCACCTGCCGTAATCCACGTCGGCAATGTTGCGCTGAGTTTCAACCATTGGCCGTTGGAAGACTGCCGCACATACAAGCCCGATGCCCACACACCGATCAAATCCTCGATATCGTCACTGTCCACCTTGCCGGACGCGATCATCACCGCATTCGATGTCGAGGCAATTTCTGTCCACTTATTGGTGGATGCATTCCACACCCAGACCCCATCAGACCAAACCCCCAGAACCTGGGCGGCGGTATTGGCCGGTGTTCCCGCCTGGGTGACCGTGATTTCCTTCGGGCTGCCGGCGGCATTGGATGCCGTAATGCGGAGCGTGCCGGTGCGGGATGCCGTACCGGTGTTGGCGTCATAAACAACATAGATGTTTCCCGCACTCGTGCCGCCGTTTCCAGAGGTGATTCGCAGCCAACTGCCGCCCGATGTGACAACAGCCGTCCAGGAAATAGTGCCGGTGCCGGTGTTGGACACGCTGAAAGCCGCCGTTCCAGACTCTTTCGTTGCGGAAAGGCTCGACGGCAGCACCGCCAGATTTCCCATGGGCACGGTCTGCCCGCCCCGCACCGCCCGAACGTTTCCCGTGAGAGTCTTCACCACATAGATATCGAAACCGTAGCTGAAATTGATCCCCCAAGCGCCGTTCATGCTATTGGCAAAGGTGGTCGATGACCAGTAGAAGCCTGCCGCCGTGTTTGGGAAATAATCAATGTCTATGGCCGCCTTGCCGTTCTTGATGTAATAGTCCGCCAAAGTCTGCAATTCCTTGATGGTCGGCAGCCGCCAGTCCGTATGGCCACCCAGGCTCAGACCTTCGCAATAGGATAGTGCCTGCTCCCAGTTTTTCACGGTCGTGCCGTCCTGCTGCCAGGTGAGTTCCGTGGTGTTATCCGTAATCGTACCATCGCCATTGTTCGTGTATCTTTTTGACAGAGCCGATCCGGTCTGCCCTCCCCGCACGGCACAGACATATCCGGCGTAGCTCTTCGGTCCGTTACCGTAGCCGCCGTCTAAATAGACTCCCCACGCATAACCAGGTTCATAAATCTGAGTGCTGGAAGACCAATACCACGACATCCGGGTGTTGGGAAAATACCCCACATCCACAGCAGGCCCGGTGCCGAAGATGCTGTGATTGATAACCAACGGCAGCTCCAGCGCTGTCGGCAACCGCCAATCGGCATATCCTCCGTATTTGGCATCGTTCAGGGCTTTGAGAA
>CAYQKZ010000148.1:0-6241 GCA_964418135.1 uncultured Desulfobacterales bacterium | reverse complement strand
GCCGTTGGTAGCCGAATTGCTGTCGTACCAGGTGTAAAGGTTGTCGGCATCGTGGGGATCGGCGTAATTTTTAACATTATCCATATTGGTCTTGGTTTCCCAGATCAGGCCGGTGACATTGTCTCGGACCATATCCCAGGAGGTCGCTGTAATCGGCAGGTCTTTGCCGCTTCCGTCCAGCTTGGTAAAAGACATGGGCTTGATGTTGTAGTGGGCATCCTGGCCGTAAAAAGGCTGGCCGGCCGATGGGCAGGTGATCTCGGCCGTGTTGTTGTAGCATTTGGTCTGCCCGGTATCCGGAACCGGAAAAGCGGTGGCTGCCTGGGTTATCGTAACATCCTTCGGGCTGCCGGTAGCCCCCGTTGCGGTTACCCGAATCGTGGCCGTACGAATTGCCTGAGCTGTGTTGGCGGTATGATTACATGTGATGGTTCCGGAATTGACGCCGCTAGCACCCGATGCGATCGACAGCCAATCGCCGCCGGATGTCACCGAGGCTGTCCAGGGCATGATGCCGATACCGGTGTTGGATACGCTCAGCGTTGTCGTTCCGACATGATTGTTCACAGTTTGACTGGTGGGACTGACGGAAAGCACCGAATCACTCGAGGCCGCCATGGTAAAGGTTCGCCATTCACTTCTCCCCTGGTTTTGTTCGGATATCCATTCATTGCTATCGCTTGCTCGGGTTTGAAAACGATAGGTTTTCCCAGGTTTCAGAATATTTTCCGGCACCGTATAAGAAAGCATTCCCGACGTTCGCGGCGTAATCACCAACCGATATCCGCTCGCTGCATCTTCGATGAGCAGTCGATAGTAGATATTCACGTTCGAATATGAAACAGGGCTCCATTCAAATATTGGCGTTTTTGATGTGACGACTGCATTGGCTGTGGGCGAAACGATTGTCGGACTGGGAATGATCCGGTTGACACTCTGCGTATCCTGGGCTGTAAACGTTTTGGAATCGCTGCTTACCGTAAACGTATAAGTGCCAAGCGTCGGGGCTCCATCGACAAAAAGATAACGTCCGCGGTAATCGGTGGTATCCTGGCCGAAATCTTCTTTATCGTATGGCAGCATCCCGTTGGGGCCTTTGATTCCAATGCTGTCTATGACCGCATTGGAATCGGGCCACATGTAAATCTCAAACAATGTCTGAGTGGTGTTGTCGGCATAATGGATCAGCATAACAGAACCTTGAATGGCGATTGTTCCGTTGAAGACCACAATTCCAGCGTATGGGTTTGCAGTGGCGGACAAAACGACAATTTGGCCGGAAACAAGATCGAAGTTACCCGTTCCCGATGGAAGCGATGTGGAAAAATTGCCGTTTGAATCCACCGGCACGGTAGTCTGATACAATTGATTGAAACTGGTGTCGAAAATCGTTATCTGAATGGACTGGTTTTTATATTCCGCTGCAACGCCGGATATCTTGTTCGCATCCGCATCAGCCTTGGCCGTCAATGCGGGGATTTTATATGACATCACTTTTGCCGTGCCGTAGATTTCAGTGCGATATGAAATGGCGACCGTATCCCCGGTTTTCAAAATATATAGCAGATCTCTGAAATATTTATTGAAATAACCATTTCCGTTTGTTGTCGTCACCACGGTCAATTCCGGATTTGAATTGATGGCGAGCGTCACGGATGAATTCAACGGAAAATCCAGTCCAGTGATCGCATTGTCATTCAATGAAACGGCAAATCGGGGCTGCCCGTTAAAAGGCGAAATGGATGTTTTGTTGCCCTGGGAATCCGTAACCGTCAAAAATATCTTCTGCCCAATCACCAAATCGAATTGTTGATCGGTGTATGTATTCAGTGAAAACGATCCGGTTGCCTGTACTGTTGTTCCTCCGATGTACACGGGGCTGTCTGGCCAGTTTTGTCTGATGAATACTTCTATAGCACCTCCGGTTATCGGCGTTCCGCCCGTTCCCGGCGTGAATGCCGTACCGGATATCAGATTGGCATTGGCATCGGCTGTGGCATTGAGATTTTGAGTGGTCATCGAAACGGTTTTGCCACCATAGCTCGCCTGGATGATATCGCCCCGGCGCAACAGATATCCGGGCCAGTAGGTATCACCCAATGCATAACAGTAGCCGCCAGCATCGGTTTTAACGACAAAATCGACTGATTTGCCACCTCTGATACTGATATTCACATTCGTATCGGCGGGAAATTCACAGCATTGAATCCAATTGTGATCGATCATGGCGGATAGATACGGAATGGCGTTATAAACTTTGAAATATACTCTGTTGTCATCACTTTCGGTTTCGATAACATAGACAATTTGCCCCAGCACCAGATCGAAATTTCCACCACCAGACAGGGGGAGACTCGTCGAAAAATTGCCGCTGCCATCGACAACTACGTTTGTGGAATACAGCACCTGGGTGCCAGGGTTATTGCAAATTTGAACTTCGAGTGTTTTTCCCTGATATACCGGCGCACTTCCCGAAACCACATTCCCCGCAGCATCGGCGGCTGTAGAAATATTGTTGGGAACCGTCAACGTTTTTGACTGGCCGGTACCGTAAAATACCGTAATGACGTCTCCGGGTTTGATCTGGTAATTATTGAAGTCTCCAACATTTTTAAAGAAATCGCCGACTCCGTTTGTCGTAACCGTTGCCGTCAAGCTCGGATCCGAATTGATTTTCAACATCAACGATTCATTGTATGTGAATTCAGCCCCCCGAATCCAGTTGTAACCTGAACATACTTCCAGATAAGCTTTCCCGTTATAGGGCGCCATCGATGTTTGATTGCCCTGGGAATCTGTAATCGACAAAAATACCTTTTGCCCTATCAATAAATCGAATTGATTATCGGTGAAAGTATTCAACGAAAACGATCCTGAAGTCTGGACAGTCGTATTTCCACTATACAATGTTGTTGATTGATTCCAATATTGAAAGATACTGACATCGATACTGCCTCCGGACATCGGCGTACCACCCGTCCCCGGCGTGAATGCCGTACCGGATATCAGATTGGTATTGACATCCACCGAAGCATTGAGGTTCTGGATTACCATTGAAAGAACATTACTGCCATAGCTGGCCTCGATGGTATCGCCCCGCTTCAACAGGTATCCAGACCAGTTTGTCGGTGATGTAGCAAAGAAATGACCGGTGGCATCGGTTTTAATTACGAAATTGACGGTTGTACTGCCATGAATACTTACATTGATATCCGTATCGGCAGGCAGATTGTTGCCTTGAATCCAATTGTGGTCAATCATGGCATTGAGAAAAGGCTGGTTACTGGCGGAGATGTTTTCCTGACCGTAATTCACTTGCCTCGGCAAAGAGATGGCGTTGACACCATCGGAATTGTCAAAATATCCAGTACCGGATTTATTCGGATTCTTTGCGGCAAAGGCGCAAACCGCTCCAAAAACAAAAAATATACATACCCAGCATGCCATCATTCGTTTTTGCTTCATAATAACAATTCCTTCCTTTTCTTGCTTTAGCAGGGAAGCCTTCTCTTTCACCCCCCAGCGGGGGCAAACCATGAGTTCGCCCCCATAAGAAACAATCTTTACTGATTTCCCCCCGGCCCGGTTTCACTCATCAGCACAAACCGGCCGTCCGCCCCGCCCGGCCCGGATTCGTATTGACCCGGATTTTCATCGGAAGATTTCACCTCATTCAAGTAAGATACTGCCGAAAGGGCTGCGGCAGCAGTTTTGGTTTTCCCGGTGGCTATCCAGCTCGGATTGGATGTGGTAACCAACTGCCAGACATTCGTGCCGCCATACCGAACATAGAGACCGCATGGCCACACACCGACCAGATCGTCCAGACCGTCGCCATTGATATCCCCGGTGGCCACTTGATCGGCGGCAAAAGACATGGAATACCATTTTGTGGTGGCGGAATCCCGATACCACGTGCCGGAGGTGTAGCTGCCGACCAGATCCGAGCGATAATCACCGGTCATGTCGCCGGCGGCCAGCCATTTGGGAATGCCACTGTCCAGTTTCTGCCAGGCGCCTGCAAAGCTGCGCACCCATACTCCGGTACTCCACAATGCAAGCAGCTCATCCCGGCCATTTCCGCTGATATCGCCTACGGCCATCTGCGTTGCCGGTGCGCCGACCTTCACCCAACTGCCGTTAGCCGAATTGCGGTAATAGATGGCATCACCAGCCCATGACCCAACCACATCATCTTTTCCATCGTTATTCAGATCCCCGGCAGTGATCCATGTCGGCAAGCTTTTGCTTAATTGCGTCCATTTGCCGGTAGAAGAATACAATACCCACAAACCGGAAGACGGCCAGGTGCCGATCAAGTCATCCACACCGTCTCCATCCACATCCCCTGCTGCAATCATCTTGATTCCTGCGGTTGATGGGATGAGTGCCCATTTGTTGGTGGATTGATTCCAAACATAAACGCCATTTGGCCATACTCCCCAGATGTTGCTCTTGAAAGGCCCTGCCTTGCCTGCCTGGGTGACCGTCACGTCTCTGGTTTTGGTGATGACGCCCGTTGCCGTCACCCGGATGGTGCCGGTGCGTTTGGCAAAAGCAAGATTGGGATCGTAGGCGCAGGTGATGGTTCCCGAATTGGTGCCGCTGGCACCCGATGTGATTCTCAGCCAACTGTCGCCGGAGATGACTTTCGCTGTCCATGGCAGGGTTTCTTCACCCAGATTGGCAACATCGAATGTGGTGGTGCCGGCGTATCGGGTCACCTCGCGATTGGTGGGGGTTACGGACAGGTCGTTGCCGATATAGACGTTATCAATATCGGCAATCATATAACCGGATTGCCCGGGAGTGGCGTACACCCGTGATTGCAATACGCGATATGGCCCGTTCGCTTCATATATCGGTGTCAAGATATTATAAGTTACCTGTTCGTCATTACAGTGGAAAATGATCTTTTTCTGTGAAGCGTCAAAGGTCAGCCCCAGAACAGCCGATGTATCGAACTGAACGGAAGTGGTAAAATTACCATTAATTAGCGTTGTGGCTGTACTCCAGGTGGCATCATCCGATCTTTCGCAATAGTATTGAACATACATGGTTCGATCGGCTTTCACTCTGATGGCCACCAATGCTGCAACATTTCCTTCCGAACCGTTATAAGTCTTTCCGCTCCCAGTTCCATAGGTATCATTATAGAACGCACCCGATATCCGCGTTAAACCGGTTGCGCCATTCAATACCCAACTGTCCGACTTGACATTGACAGATGCCTCTACGTGGGAAGACTGGTTTTCAGCCAGCATCAACGAGTTGGTTGTTCTGTCCATCTGCCCTGAATTGTTAACCGACAGGTTCAACTTTCCGGATTCGATTCTTCGAACGGTTTCCCAATTTCCCCATTTGGTGTTATTCAACGGTGCCGTGTTGAAATCATCGTAAAGGGTGCCGTTGACATAGACGTCTTCAAAAGTGGCTGCGACATAAGCATCCACACCTTTGTTTTGATCTGGCCAAATTGTTGTATGAATCCCCCTGTACGGGGATTCAGCAGCTCCAGATCGAGCCAGTCCTGCCACACTTTTTGTCGTTCCATTAATTGTAAAAGTAAAGGTATTGTCGGACTCGTTATACCCCAATGTGACATCATAAGGGGTATTGAACGCCAGATTACCGAGAAATGCATCACTGATATGATCAACGTTATTCCCGATATGGTACCACGCACTAATCGTTTTACTTTGATAGTTATAAGTAATAGACAATTCAGCATTACAGGGGCCATTCGTCGTATTGTAAAAAGTACCAACGACTCGAGCGCCAGCCTGCTGTGTATCAGCATTTCTGAATATCACTTCCTGTAAAGTGACGGTTGTTTTAATCGTATTGATTGTTGCTGAATTCAAAAAACCAACAATTTGATCCGCACCAGTCCAATTTGATCCGGTTGCAGTTTTAGCTGCCAGTTGATTAACCAGTTTACCATTCTCCACCTTGATCACCGATTCCAGCGGCGTCCATTTAGTTGAATCCAAATACTGGCCCGAAAAATCATCATACAGCACCTTATCAACGGCCATGGCGGTTCCGCCGAAAATGATTCCCCACAAACAAAAGAGAACTACAATCATTCGAACAGGATGACTGACTTTCCTCCACTCAAAAATCTTCATTCGCTTCTCCTTTCATCACAAATACAGTTAACAATGTATCGATATGGGTCACAATGACCATTCGAACTTAGTAATTTTTACGAATATTTCATGCCCCAGCCAAATATGTC
>CAYQKZ010000147.1:0-8128 GCA_964418135.1 uncultured Desulfobacterales bacterium | reverse complement strand
CATATAGCATCAAAATATTGCCCTACGACAAAACCCCCAACAGGAGATATCCATTTTTGATAGAATGTGATGGACTCTGTAAAAGCGATTTTCATGCATGAAATCGGAAGTTCAGATATCGCAGGGTTTAGGTGGCTGTCGGTGCAAGGGCCTTTCATGGACTGCTTTGAACTTCCAGCGCAACCAATTGAATGATCGGCGATAACAAAGAAAATAAAAAATATTGTCAAAATGATGATTTTTTCCATAACGGATTTTCGAACATTTTGTAATATCAACAATGCTTCATTATTTACCATGTTTTCGCAACTACTTTTCGGTTCGCTGCTTGATGATTTTCTCTTTGGATGAATTGTATTCTTTCTCCGTGATGATGCCCTGATCGTACGCATCCTTCAGTGACTTCAGTTCGTCTCCGAGAGTCGTCGTGGTCGTCTGATCTTTGACCGTTGTCGAACCGCCACCGCAACAGCCCTGAACGCCAATCAGAATCATAAATACCATCCCTATCCAAAATGCTTTATAAACTTGCATCATTTTCCCCCTTCCATATCCTTTTGCCAAAAAAAGATCATTCACAATCAGAGTTAAAAAGCCTGCTTCCCGGACTTCCTTCAAAAAAATATAAACTGAAAAACACGTGATGATCGTAAAAAATAATTCTGTGGATAATGGTACCTCGCAAAAATGTTTTTCGATAACACCTGTCCTGAATGCTGTCAAGGACATTTCCGAACCATTTCCAATTGAAAAATCCTAACGCTGGTTTTCGATACCATTGATTTGATAACATTCTCTCTGAGGGTGCATTCCGGCTTCGGGAATTTTCATTGATTCAACCGGTTATTTCACATATAAGAAAAAGAACAATACAGGTAAGAAAGCAATTTTCATGAATATATTCAAAGGATATTCCGGGGTGATGGGGGCAAAACGGGTTGCCGGAATCAGCCGGGTTCTGATCCGGCATGGCTTCGGCAATTTATTAGACAGGTTCAGGGGATCGGGTATCTCCGGAGCGAAATACGCCGTCGATACGGGAAGCGAAACACAGACCGGATTTCCTTCTCCGGAGCGTATCCGCCGGATTTTCGAAGAGCTTGGCCCAAGTTTTATCAAACTGGGCCAGTTGATGAGTACGCGGGCGGATATTTTCCCGGACGCCTATATCGAAGAGTTACGAAAGCTCCAGGATCGGGTGCCGGACGTCTCTTTTTCCGAAATTCAGCACGTTTTGGAAGATGAACTGAAAAAGCCTGTCGGTGATATTTTCAGGGAAATCCATCCAGAATCCATTGCTGCCGCATCGGTATCCCAGGTGCATGCCGCATGGTTGTTTACCGGGGAAAAAGTGGCCGTCAAGGTTATTCGACCCGGAATCCGCAAAATCATCGAACAGGACATTCGGCTGATGTATTCTCTTTCCGCAAGGATCGAAAAAAATTTCGCTCTCGGAAAGGTAGTCGGTGCCACCAATATCGTAAAAGAATTTGAGCGGACCATTTTCAATGAACTGGATATGTTCATCGAAGCCGGCAACATCGACCGGTTCGCTGAAAATTTCAAGGACAGCAACGAAATCCATATTCCGAAGGTTTACTGGAATCTGACATCCAGATCCGTACTGGTCATGGAGTTCATTGACGGGATCAAAATGGATCAGGTGGAAACGCTTCGGACAGTCGGCATCGATCCAGAAGAAATTGCCCGGATCGGGTTGAGATCGTTTTCAAGACAACTGTTGGAGTTCGGTTTTTTTCATGCCGACCCCCATCCGGCCAATACGATTGTCATGTCCGGCAGTTGTGTCGGAATTGTGGATTTCGGCATCATGGGTTTTCTGGATGACGATTTGATGCGGCACGTCGCGCACCTGCTTCTGGGTTTTGCCGAACATGATTACGATATGGTGATGGAAGCCCTCGAGGATGCCGGAATTCTCCGGCAGGATATGGCAATTCTTCAGGAGTTCAAAACCGATCTGAAAGATATCTCGGAACCATTTTACGGCCGATCTCTGAAAACCATTTCCGTTCGGGATGTTTACGATCAGGTCATGCAACTGGTTCTGAAATACCATATCAAACTTCCCCGAAACCTCCTGCTGCTTTTCAAAACCCTCATTCAGACCGAGGCGCTGGGTAAGATTTTGCAAAGTGATGCCAGTATTCTGGAAGTTTCCCGTCCTTATGCCAAAAAATTTCTTGAAAAACGCTATGATCCCCAGAATCTTCTTACCGGCATGGCAAAAGATATCCGGGAGGTCGGATCGTACCTGAAAACAGCCCCCCGATGGCTCCATGATATTCTGAAACAGACCGCCGCCGGAAAACAACGGATAGAGCTGCATCACAGCGGTTTTTCCGAAATGGATACCCGGCTGGAAAAAGGGATGAACCGGCTGACCATCGGCATCGTCATTGCCGCATCCACCATCGCCGCATCCCTGATTTTAAATTCTTCACAGAAAGTGCTGGAATTTTCCGTTGATTTTCTGGGTCGGCAGACATTGTCCATTACCGGCATTCTGGGATTGAGCGGCTATACGATCGCCACAATCCTGGGAGTCTGGCTGATTTATTCGATATTCCGCTCTGGAAAAATGTAAGCAGTGTGTCGTCCGATTCGGCTAACGGATACAGACATTTCGAACCTGAACCAGATTGCAGTTCCCTCCGAAAATTTTTTCGATTCCATCCTGCTTGAGGGTTCTCATACCGTCTTTGACCCCCTGCTCTCGGAGTTTTTCAATCGGTTCTTTTTGCTGGATAATCTCTTTGATGGCATCGGTGCCTGTCAGCAATTCATGAATTCCCATTCGTCCGCGATATCCGGACTTGCTGCAGGCATCGCAACCCACGGGCTGATAAAGTTCCAGAGATGCCGTATAGGGGATATCGACATTTCGATGAAACTCCGCAACACCATACTCCCGCACCAGTTCATCATATTCGGAACGATCGGGATGATAGGGTTTCTTGCATGCGCTGCAAAGTTTTTTTACCAGCCGCTGCGCCAGAATACACAGCAATGCATCTGAAAAATTGAACGGATCCATCCCGAGATTCAGCAGCCGCGTGATACTCTCCGGGGCACTGTTGGTATGAAGGGTTGAAAAGACGAGATGGCCGGTAAGCGATGCTTCGATGCAGATTTTGGCGGTTTCCTTGTCCCGCATTTCCCCTACCATGATGACATCCGGGTCCGCCCTTAAAAACGCCCGCAATGCCGCGGCAAAATCCAGACCGATTTTGGGCTTGACTTGAACCTGACGCAAGCCTTTCTGTGAAATTTCAACGGGGTCTTCCACCGTCCAGATTTTTGTTTCGGGTTTGTTGATAAATCCCAGAGCAGAATGCAGCGTGGTTGTTTTTCCGGAACCTGTCGGACCACATACGACAATAAGTCCGTACGGCATGGTGATCTTTTGCGTGAAATTTTCCAGGTTCTGTTTCGAAAAACCCATCAAGTCCAGCGTAATCGGCTCTTCCGACCCAAGAAGACGCAGAATGACATCTTCCATGCCGCCCTGGGTCGGAATTGTTGCCACACGAATCTCGATATCCTTGCCTCCGAACTTTTTAAACTTGATCTTCCCATCCTGAGGTTTGCGCTGTTCTGAAATATCCAGATCCGCCATGATTTTGATGCGTGAGACAACAGCCTTTCGAAATTGATGGGGAAAGCTCTGATACATCCGGCAGCTACCGTCAACACGCATTCTGACCTGAGTGTTCTCTTTATCCGGATAGGGTTCGATATGGATATCCGAAGCTTTGCGCTCGATTGCATCCAGGATGATCTTGTTGACCAACTGCACTACGGCGCTGTCTTCTTCACCAACAACGACATCCGTTTCGGGTGGTTCGATTTTCTCCGGCTGAAGCCGGGAGAGTATATCGGCAATCCCGGTACTCTGTTTTTCAGAACGGGTAAACCGATCGATATAGCGAAAAATATCGTCCCGCAATGCCACACAGCAGTGGATGGCCCCATCTTTTTTAAAAATTGACTTGATTTCATTAGTCTTTTGAATATCCGAAGGATTCGTGACGGCCACTTCAATCCGACCCGATTCATTTCGAAGCGGAACCCAGACATTAAGTCGCATGAATGACGATTTGACACGGGAGACCAGTTCTTCCGGAACAGGAATATTGGGATCATATTCTACAAAAGGAACATTGAAAAACTGGCTCAGAGATTGGCCGATGGTCTGCTTGGAGATTTTATGGTGACTTTGCAATACGGATTCAATGGGCAGCTTTTTCTGTTCGGCAATCAGGATGGCTTTTTTCAATTCTTCCCGTGTCAAATACGCATTATCGATCAGATAGTCGAACTTGGAATGCCAGTTGCCGGATATCCGCCGCTGATTGAAAAAAGCAATTCCGAGAATCCTGGCAATTTCCTGGATGGACTGCTCGTCCTTGGGCGTGAAAAACCCGCCGGATTTGCGGTTGATCAGTTGCACGACCCCAAGCAGGTATTTAAGATGAATGATCGGACAGGCCAGCACCTGCCGGGTTGCATAACTCGACTTTTTATCCCAGGTTCTGTCAAACTGCAGACTCGGATCGATAAGGGTAAGTTCATTATCGTCATACACGTTCTTGACACTGATCAACTGCTGTTTGAAAGCGGAAAATCCGGCAATGCTGCCGAGCGAAATCGGAATTCGAATCTCTTCGATATCATGCCCGGATTTATACCTGGAAAACAGCTCTCGTTTCTGAGGATCTACGGCATAAATGGTAATGCGATCCGCATCGCAAAGTGTGATGATTTCATCTTTCAGATCAACCAGAATTTCATCCAGATCCGAAGCCGCATGAATCCGGTTTCCAATTTCCTGCAGTTTTACCCGGTATCCGACCTCTGCCTGAAGATTTTGAAGTCTGGTGTCACTGCCGCTGCTTTTCTCAGGAGTAAATGACATAAGATTCCTCTCATCTGATTGTCATTCGAATTGATTTGGTGAACGGATCATGAAGAATGTATTTCGTTGTATTTTTTATACGTGTTTACCAGTTTCTTGACCCCTCCACCGACAAGCAAAATCCCCAGAAGATAAAAACAAAAATAGATAAATCCTATGACATCTGCAAATTGCGGAATGGATTTTATCTCCGGCATCACTTGTGGAATTCTGAAAAATACCCCGATACCTGCCAGAAACAGGGCAATCCCCCAAACAAACTGCAGCATCATTTTATCTTTTGTCATGCTTATCCTGATATTTTGAATAGTTAAGTATCAAATCCAGTTTTCGTGTTTCACCATTTATCCGGACATTTCTATTCCGGGAATTCGTGTATTGCAGAATGAACAGCCCCCATCCTGAATTCGGTTGTTTTGAACGGTAAACCCCCATCTTTCGATAAGCAGTTTACCACATTGGTGGCAATACGTGTTTTCGCCGAAATCACCCGGAATATTACCGGTGTACACATATTGCAGGCCCGCCTGAATACCGATTTCCCTGGCGTTCGTAAGGCTGCTGACCGGAGTTGGCGGGCATTCAATCAGTTTGTATGTCGGATGAAATCGGCTGATATGCCACGGTGTATCCGCCCCAAGATCCGATACGATGAAAGCGGCCAGTTCGGAAAGCTGAACCGGATCATCATTCATACCGGGAATCAACAACGTTGTTATTTCAAGATGAATTCCCATGGATTTCATCAGAACCAGGGATTTTTTAACGGGTTTGAGACTGGCACCGCAAACTTGGCGATAAAAATTTTCCTGGAAAGCTTTTAAATCCACATTGGCGGCATCGAGAAACGGGCGGATTTCATCGAGAGCCTCGGGCGTCATATAACCATTGGTTACAAACACATTTCGCAACCCATTTTCCTTGGCCAGTTTTGCCGTATCCATGGCAAATTCAAAAAAAACCGTCGGCTCCGTATAGGTATAAGCAATACTTCGACAACCGGATTTTTGTGCTTCTTCCACAACCGATGTTGAATCGCAGAAAGTTCCAGCGATTTTCCCATTATTATCCGCCGGCATCCGGGAAATATCGGCGTTTTGACAGAAAAGGCATGAAAAATTACAACCAACCGTTGCGATGGAATAAGACAGGCTTCCCGGGAGAAAGTGGAAAAAGGGCTTTTTCTCGATCGGATCCACATGGCTTGCAATCAATCTGCCATAAACCAGTGATATTAATATCCCTCCCTCATTTTCCCTGACACCACATTTCCCACGTTGACCGTCTGAAATAACACACCGATGATTGCACAGATTACATTGAACTTTCCGATTTTTCAGGGGTTCATACAAAATGGCTTTCATCCTGCCTCCTTGGGTGTCCGATTTAACCGGGAACCGTGCTTGGGGTAGTTTTCGGCTGGTACTCCAGAGTCAGAGGCCTGGTAATTAACCGGGGCACCAGTAACGCCACAATTCCCGCATACGCTCCGAACGGACATTTCTGCATAAATCTGGATTGTTCCAGTCGTTGAAACATTCGCATCATCGAGATGGGAAAATGGCAGATGGCCCGTGATTCTATTGAAACATCACCCAGAAGCTGACGCAGAATGCATTTGATTTCACCAATACTGAAATACCGCAACTGTGCCTGAATGTTTTCAGTCAGCATGTCGTTGAATCGGTGCCGATACCCTTTCAACGCAAAACGGTTCATCATGCCGATATAAACCTTGTCTTTGGCTACCCGACAGGCTTCTTCGATAACAGCTTCATAATCTTCCACAAACTCCAGGGTGGCATTCAGACAGATATAATTGAATGAATTGTCTTCAAACGGCAAGTCTTCACCCGCCCCCCGATACAGTTCCACCTGATCCCCCAGATTGCGATGCGCAATGTCCAACATATAAGGCGAAGGATCGATCCCGGAAACCAGCAGCCCTTTTTCAATGAATGGAATCAGGCTGGAACCAGATCCACACCCGACTTCCAGAACGGTCTTTCCGCGCATGGGGGCGAGCATCTCCATCATCAACCGGAACTCGGATAACTTCGCTCGTTTGATTTCAGGTCTTATCGACCACTTTTCGTAGGCACTGGCAGTATGAAAGTCGAATATATAACTCATACGAGCCATTATGAAAAAAAACAATAGGTAAATCAAGGAAAATCCCTGAACGCCGGGTTATCATCGATATGTCAAACCGATATCTCCCGTTTTACAGGATGATTTTTTGGTAACCGTTCACGCCCCCCTCCCCTCTTTTTTCAAAGTCAGTAAGGCATTAATTCAGTTAGTTACATATTCTGGGGAGGGAGTGAACGGTTATGTTTTTACCGGACAGTGTTACCCGTTTGAGGTTATTTTCATTTATAACGGAAATGATCCGGAACAATCCGCCTTGATACTCGCGCACAGACAAGGGAACAAGCCCGATATTTTTTTCATCCATGATTCTCAAAGAGAAAATGAAATGAATCCAGAAAGAAAAGAATTCAATCATCATTCAACACTTCGAGAAAAGGAGAACACCATGAAAAAAAGCATCGTTATGTCAGCCCTGTTTTGTTTGATCACCGTATCGTCTGCCCTTGCAGGTTCAAGCGTGGATAGCAGCATTTCCAACTCGACATCCGGCCAGGAGCTTACCAACATGGCGGTCGGCACCCAAAGCGAAGCCAACCTGGGGGTGGTCAGCCTGAAAGACGCCAAAGTCGGCGGAACGATCTCCAACTACACGAATGGTCGTAATTTTACCAACATGTCCCTTGGCGTTCAGAGCGAAGCCAATCTCGGAGTGGTCAAGGTGGAGAATGCAAAAGTCAGTCCGGTTTGAGGAGCCGGGTGGTGATGTTCACCATATTTGATATCAAAGAGGCAGTAACACGGTATCGAGGATTCGATTGAATTCCTGCATGCTCTCCACCTTCAATGCCTGACGAAACAGCCCTTTCAGGGTATCTTTAATTTTTACAGATTTGATTTTTTCGGCGATCATCGGATGAATCACCCCGAATCTTTCCTGAAGAAGCTCTTCCAGCATAATTTGAATGCCTCTTGATTCTCCTCTCGATTCTCCTCTCGTTTCTCCGATCAAAACCCCTTCATCGAACCCTTCCTGTCTGAGTATGCTGGCTGTTGTTTCCATGATTTCCACTCCTTTGGGTATATCTCTGACCGCCT
>CAYQKZ010000146.1:0-8139 GCA_964418135.1 uncultured Desulfobacterales bacterium | reverse complement strand
GCCATCCTGAACGATCAGAAGATCGATTTCCTTTTGGTCCTTATCCCGATAATAACAAAATGGCGCACGTCGGCCATTGTGCCAGTAGCTTTTCAGCAGCTCCGTCAGTATCCATGTCTCCAGGATGGCTCCGGACATTGCACCTGCCTCGAACGTTTCCGAACTCGACCATTCCGTTTGATTTCAGCTCAGCAGATTCCGTTCCTCTCTGGGCAGGGGCCATTCACCCAAACCCGGAATCTGAAGGCGTCAGGGTGTCGCGGTTGTTTGCGATCCCCTGACAAAAAGCATTTGTTTGGCTCAACCGCCATTTGCTTCAAAAAGCGTTTTCAACGAACTTGCCCAGTTCTTGTTTTCTTTGAGCCCTTTTGTATAAGCCTTATTGGGTAAATCATTTGCTTTATCGCATAGAACCTTGCACATGGTCTGCTTTAGCCGTTCGTTCTCTTGTGCATTGATGATGGGTATCAGCGCACCGACTTCCCCCTGAAAGTTTTTGATTTTCTCAACACGGGTTTTAAACTGCGCCAGTTTTGCCTGGTATTCGGCTTCCGGATCTGGCGGCGGCAATGGGATTACAGGCGCCGTTGGTTTCAAAATGACATCTGCAATGTTATTTTCAACCGGTCCCACAGTTAAGGAAAACCGGCTTTTCTCAACCTGTTTTATTCGAACCCACCCAAGCGGCAGACAGGGAACGCCTTTTTCTGGATCAATAGCAAGTCGCCGTGTCTTGGGGAAGACATCCACCCCTTGCTTCCCGAGCCTTTTCTGGATGCGAACTTCCTTCAGGGTAAAGTCATCTATCCAGTCCCCAGTCATCCCCCGCCATCCACTGCCCCATGAAAGGCGCAAAAAAGACGTTTCGGAATCCGGACCAGCAGATTCGATCTGGTGGATTAAATTATCATAAAAATTCACGACACGGGCGGTTTCTGTCCGGTATTCTGAAAAAAACGTCCGTTCGCGGGTTGCCAGGTGGAGGCTGTGTGCATTCATTGTTTGGGTCAACGTATGAAATTCTGACAGACCGGTGCATTCGATAATTTTAGCGACCTGTTTGATGGGAGCTGAATTTAAAAACGGATCCAGCCTGGACTGTAGATAGAGCTTGATGCCGGGTTTCAGGCATTCCACGAACAATCCGGTTGTTTCCTGAAATTTGTCTTTGGTCTGCCGGGTGCCAAAGTCCTTCCACCCTGGCTTGTTTTCACGTTGAAGATTGAAAAATTTGATTTCTTCGCAATTCATTGCGCCCTTGGGCTCGATACCGATGGAATCACTGATCTGAAGCGGGCGGATAAACATGTGATAAGGGTCTTTACCGCCGAGCGATTTCACTGCGCCGCTGAATTCTCTGTAGTTTCCGACTGTCGGTAATCTCGACCGGTCCAGTGTCGCCCATAGGGCGGTATGAATGGCGCCTTTGAGCGAACTTCCAGCCATGAACGGCTGTCCGTGGCCATTTTTCAAAAACCGTCTTATGCTCTTTGGGGTAGAGTTGCCCTTAAATGGCAGCGAATAACTGGGTTGTATGTTTATTTTATAATCCTTCATCAATCGTTCCAGGGCAATCGACTTGCTAAGGTCATTGATGGCGGACGGATAATCGGACAGACTCTCCAAAAGGCTATCGAACTCGATCACATCAATTGATTTCGAATTGGTGATATAATCCAGATTATACTGCAATTCCGTTCCATCACCGATATGCAGCGGCGTCAGCAGCTTGATTTCCCATGTCTGTGTATCTTTATCTGTTTTCATAATGAATTCTCCTTAAGGTAAGGAGGTTGGACACAGGGAAAAAACAACGCCCGGAAATCCCTGGGTGCGGAATGGTTTATCAGCAGTTTGTTTTTTTCCCGGATATCGGCAGGCAGCATCTCCACCACTCGGCCTTTGGGTTTACCGGAAAAATACGATCCTTCCGTAAATGTGCGGATGGGGGGTCTGCCGAGGGTGGAATTTGTAATCCATCCAGAGCGAATTGTCAGCCCATAGGCCGTAACCCGGGTTAACGCCTCCAGATTATCATCATTTCCCGGGTTGAACAAAGACAGGATGGTCGATCCTTCCGACTTTTTGGGAAATGTCATTTTCAGTTCGCTTTCTTCTCGAACAGAAAAATGCCCGAGCCCAGAGCTTCTGTCCGCACCGATGCCGGCATCGCCCAGAAAAGCCAGGGATGCACGGAAATGACTCAATTGGGATGAATCCATATTGGCAATTAGATACAGGCCGCTGTCCGGTGCAAAAAACTGAAGCGCAAAGAAAAAAAGCCCGCCGTCATTTTGAACGTTCAATCGATCCACCCGAACCCGCTGCCGCTCGCTCCGGGTCCAACCCTTGAAGTTTATCAGCCTGGAATCTGCCTTCAACTCCTCCCGAGACAGGGCCACGCCGCCCGGCAGGGTGGCGATTCCTTCAAAATCGATCTCATTGCCGGCCAGAACCTTTTCGAACAAGCTTTGGGATATCCATCGAACCTCCTTGATGTCTTTGCGTTTCTTAATATCCACTTTCTTCCAGATGCGCCACACCGGTATCGGAAACAGCAGCAGGTTACCGATATAGGGGAAAGCGGAACTGATCCGGTACGGGGGTTCCAGAAAAAAATCGGGGTCGGCGTCACCCGGAAACAGACCGGACCAGGCAATCGCCATTGCGGCGGACAGGGTATCGGAGCGGATG
The DNA here is from genome assembly GCA_964418135.1 of uncultured Desulfobacterales bacterium. Taxonomy (GTDB): domain Bacteria; phylum Desulfobacterota; class Desulfobacteria; order Desulfobacterales; family Desulfatirhabdiaceae; genus RAAP-1. The sequence goes on along the minus strand of CAYQKZ010000146.1, from coordinate 5,445 downwards.
AATTCATCGGCGACTTCAGGTTCGCCAGATCCCTTGGAATCCACATGAAGGGCGGATAAAAATTTCAGTTTGAACACATGCATACATCCTCCTTCCACGAGAAAAGACTACTGCTTTAACGTATCCGGAACGGCCATCGCCGATGGCTTTGCGCAATGGTTGTTCCGGTAATCGTCTGCGCTCTTTTCCGTAACGGGATTGACCCGGAACCGTACTTTACCATAGCCGCGACTGCCATGCCCGCCAAGATAATCATCCTGTAACAGGTCCATGCACCCGAATACAGCCTTGATGTATTCACTTTCATCATCTTTTTCATACAGATTCAGAATCATTTCAAACCCGAATTCGGCGCCGGCGGGAACACGCTCGATCTGCCTCGGATTGGCCTGGGAGGTAATCCGGTCAATGGCGACTTCTGTTTTTACCTCTGTCATGGGCATATCCGTGTTTCTGGCTTTTTCCAACGTATCCGGGTTCATCAGGCGCGCATCCCGGACAACGAGACGTTGCGGCACGATATCCGCAAATTGGAATCCGTTCTGTTTGTCGATCGGAAGTCCGAACAGCCGTGTTGACAACTGGGAGGGATCCGTGGATGGTCCCGCAGAATTCAGGGTGTCGCCATCGGCCATCATTTCGCCAAGATCCCTGACATGATGCAATGTGGTGTTTTTTCCCTTGACCATGATAGTCATTTCGCCGGTCAACCGTTCCAGCAGACTCCGCATTTTCCCCCTCAGCGAAGAGCCGGGGATATAGGGGTGGTTGGTCAATGGATCACGAACAACAATATGATCGGCGCCGCCGATACTCATTTCCGTGGAGTTGCCGCCGATATGCAATCCGGTCAGAACAGTCAGCGTGCCGGAGATAAAAACGCGTTTCTTGAATTCAATACTGGATAAAGTGGTCATGATTTATTTTCCTCCTTCTGCTCTGTGGTAGGCCAGGATGGCTTCAAAAAACCGGCAAAAATTCTGAAATCTCACCTCTTTTTTCTCTGCTACCAGATCAATTGAATCGCTTAAAATATCTTTCAATATGCGTAGCCCCTGGACGTCCTTGTTTCTGCCAAAAGCATAGGCCAGTTTCGGCTTCAGCAGGATCAGTTTTGGCAGAACATCTTCCCTGTCTCCGATCATATCGAGCTTTTTAACTGTTCCATATATGTTTCGAATCTGTGATGTTGTTAAATGTGGTTTGCTTTCCAACGTTTTTTTTGCGGTCTTTTCCGCTAATGAAACCATCTTGGACGGATTCTTTCCATCCAGGATTTCCGTAAGATCATCCTTTGTGATCTGAAATCCGGGTTCCTGATGATTGTCACGTGGGTACCCACCCGATGTGCTTCCTCTTTGTTGACGATAATCCGGCATTATTATTCTCCTTTTCCCCGATGTAAATAATCCGTCCAGCGCAAAGGCAGCATCAGCCAGTTGTACACCGGCAATGTGGCTTCCTCGCCATGATGTTTATCTGCAAACAAAATTTCTGACCATTCTTTAATCACCGCATCATTTTTCCCGAACCGTCTGCGCAGTTGATAGGCGGTTCGCCATCGCCAGGATGTGTCTGCTATTTCCTTCCAGCCATCCGTCAGTTCCATGTGGTTTCTTAACGATATATACTCTGCCAGTATCTGATTGGATGCCGCCATCTGAGACAGGTAAGAGAGCCACCCCCCGTCACCGCCATGAATTTCCGCCTCAAGCATGTTCCGAATGATTTTGCAGAGTTCCATGTCCTCCCACGCAATGGGTATTCCCAGAAAACAGAATCCGTCTTTTTTACTCGTTTTCTTGTCCCATTTATTTCGAATTCCTTTGGCCTGCTTTTCAGCGTTTCCGGCCAGTTGTGCACCTTTATAAATCGGGAATTTCCCCCCATGCAGGGTAATGCCTCCGGAAATGGAGAAGTCCGGATTGTTGCAGCAGAATTCTCTGAATTCATCCCGGATGATTTCTGCAAGCCCTGGAAGCTGGTCCCATGAGCCGATGACAAACAAATCGTCTCCGCCGGCATAAATGATCTGGCAGCGGTCGAACCGATCCCGATCCAGGAGTGCAGGAACATATCCGGAGAAAAAATGATTCAATTGCCGGGAAAGTGTGGCCATTCGTGAAATCGACGCCATCTGCTTGAGTCTGGGCTGTCCGTTATCCAGAATTACCTTGCCCCATCCGCGTTTTTCCCTCTCTGGAAACTGAAGTCCCTTGATAAACACCATGCCCAGATTGTCCACATCCATGCGAAGAATGCCCAATCGCTTGATTCCGGTGGAGTGATTCGCATAATCTTCAAAATCCCACTCCGATTCATCATCCCGGATATTGCGCATGGATTCCCACTTGCCCAGATACATGGTAGAGACCGCGCAGTCGGGAAGGGTCAGTTCATCGAGGCTCTGGTCTCCGAGTTGATTCAATAAAACACATTCGCCATCGAAATGTTTCAGCAGATACAGGCTGTGCAACTGGTCTGATGACAACAGGAATACATGGACACCCAATTCAGGAAACGAGAGGATTTCACGAGAATTTAAAATCATCCCGATACGTTCCTTTTCATCCACATCGCCCCAAACCGTCAGAATCGCTTGGGTGTCTTTCAGCCAGATTCCGATATTCTGTAGTCCATCACAGATGTCACAGCGATCAGCATTATCCGTCAGTTGCCGGCTGCCGCAGACTTTACAGCTTTCGGTCGGGTTGAATCCGGTTTCCGGGTTAAAAAACGATCGATTGAAGTCTTCCTTGAAACGGGTGAGTCGATCCCTTTCCAGGGCATAGGCAACTGCCTCCCAGGCAGAGGCCATTTCTCCTTGTTTGAACATTTTTGCGTTTACGGGAGTCATTCCGATGCCCAGAAACACATTTGCCTCAAAGGCTTTTAATAGCCAGCGATTGATGTGGGCTCTGGCTTCCAACAGTTTAAGTCTGAGTGTAGCAGGCGCAAGCAGATAAAATTTTCCACCGGAATTATAGAGCAGGGCGGCCCGGGTCAGGCCGACATGCCGCAGGATATAATCCGCGGAAATCCGACAGAAAAACTGAACATAAAATGAACGCCCCCGAAGTCCCTTGGCGGCGCCTTTGTTCGTAAGATTGAAAATGAATTTCTGAATCCCGGAAAAATCACCGCAGACCAGCAGCCACTTGGCTTCCAGATCATCTTCCAGTCCGACTTTCGAGTTGTCGTGATCCAACTGATAGAGATACAAACTCTGGGCAATGGCGGCTGTTGTTCTCAGGTGATCGAACAAGCTGATATCCGGGTGTCGCACATTGGTGGCGGATGGCACATTGGCTGCGTATTTTTCCAGAAGCGTCATCAGGGTGACGATCAGGTTATCCAAGGACATGTCCGGGCAATTCCGGGCCAAGCTTTCAATTTCTTCAAGAAGTCCATTTCCCAGGGTTTCATATGCATCGGTCAGAGTCTCACGGGCAATCATGTGGTCCCATTTTTCAGGATCGGTTATTTCCGATTCCGGGTGTTGAGACTGCGCCAGGCCCAGTTCGCCGGCGGTTCTAGGAAATAGATTTTCTTTATTTGAATCCAGCCGCGCCAGCGGATACCGGTGGTGCGTGGCAAGATTATCCGTGTTTTCTTCCAGAAAAACCCTTTCCATCAGCGGCTCCAGCAGTGTTTTTCGGTGAATTTCCCGCCGGTAATATTCGCCCTCTTCCCTTTCGCTGGATGACAGCCGGTCAGAAAGACGAATGACAGAGGCTTCAAAACCGGTCTCGTCATTCCGGTGATGGGCTGCGCACCAGATTTTCCAGTTTTTTACAGGGCTGTTTTTCAGGCATTCGAATTTATTTTCGAGCCAGTCACAGAATGCTGCGGTATGGGCCGAATGCAGATATGTCGGGTACCCCTTGTCTTGTCTGCAAAACGAAAGGTAGTGTTCATCTTTCCTTGCTTCTGAATAGATATTTCCCCTTTCCAATATCTTGCCGATGTCATGCAGCAGGGCGGAAAGTACGATATGGTTCAGTGTTTCTTTTTCCATAGGCTTTTTCCCGGTAGTTAATTGTTGATATCAAGCCATATCCATTATGGGCTAACAAAAATCTCATTCAATTTCATTTCGATTTTTCAAAACAGGTCGTCCATATTTTTTAAGTATTTTTGATCATGTTACTATTTGCATATCACATCGATTAACCCACGCTCACTTTCCCCAGCCCCATCGACGCACCCTTTCCGACGTGTACCAAGCTGGCCGCCTGAAGCCAGGGTAGCAGCCAGGATTCCGATGCGTCGAATTCGGCGGCTCCGATCAGGCCGCCCATGGGCACTTTTTTATGCTGGCGGCTGGAATAGCGGCTGTAGTCCAGCCAGGTCAGGTGGCCCTGAAGCGTTATGATGTCGGAAAATTTGCTCGCGATGGCTTCATAGCGTTCCTTGCCCAGAAGATCGCCGCTGGAAAACAGGCAGTTTAAGGCTTCCAGTCTGCGGGTTATTCCAGTAAAAAAATGCGGCCATTCCATACTGCCCATGTATTTTCCCTGTTTTCGCAGTCGAACCGGGGTAATGAGCTTAAAACAGGTTGCCCCCGATACGCCTGGAGCGGCCTCCATCCAGTCCGAAAGTGAAAAAGCGGTATTCATGCCGATCCAGTCATCCGGGTCTATTGGAACGGTCTGAACGGTTTCACCCGGCAGAATCCTGCTGACCGAAGCAATGTGATAGGCAATCTGTGAAGGGCCCAACCCCGTCTGTTTGCCGGAATGGACAGCTTTTAAAATGGCGGGGAAATAGCGGATGCAATTGCCCATCAGTGTGACATCGAGATTCTGGAGAGTTGATTCCCTGCCTTCGGAAGGTGAAAAAATATAGCCTCTGGGCATTTCCCGAATGCCTTGAATCGGAGACTGATCTTCGAATAGCCGGAAATACGGGCAGTGTTCCCGGATGATGCAGGATTTGCACACGGGCCGTTTGCCAAAGGGGCAGATGAGATGTTGAAGTTCCCAGCCAATCAGCCCTCGCCAAGCCGAACCCATGTAGGCCGATTGGATGACGGGCCTGGACAGGCTTATTTCAAGCCGGTATCGGGTAATCGGCAGGCTGCCGAATAATAAAACAGGGGATATGTCGGATAGCGTTATCATGGATACCTTATTCAATAACTCATGAGGCATACGCATTCAAGAGTTAATATTACGTTTGCACACTTAATTTTTCAAATTTTCCCCGCAATTTCCTACACCGTTATATGAATAGTCGAATTCAATTTCCTGAATGTGACATATCGAAGATTGAAAAAATCGGTCGGTCATGACAATTTTCAGCGCCGATAATGTTTGACTGGTCCGGCACGGCTGCCATCATTGACAAAATATTTGTCTCAATCTATAAGTGAAATCACTGGATGGCATCGTAAGTTATACTCCAAACGGGCATAATCTGCGTTTTCCTTAACCGCCCTCCCCC
>CAYQKZ010000145.1:0-8171 GCA_964418135.1 uncultured Desulfobacterales bacterium | reverse complement strand
AGATTCACACGCGGCACACTGAAATGGATGTCTTTGTCCACCGGACCATAGGAGTGAAAACGTCTCATGGTGATTACCTCCAGAATTCTGATAGGATGGTCTTTCCGTTCCGCTTCATTATGGCGATCATCATTCCGCCACACCCCGGATGGCCGGCACTGGTTCAGTTTACAGTTTGGATCGGCTCAACGAATCATAAGGAAAGTAAGGATTATGTCCTTTCGCAGTATACATGGAGGTCATCTCATGTTTCCCGGTGACAGTCTGTGATAGCCCCTTGATTCTTATGTCAGACTGTTTCCATGATCAGACAATCCGCCACCAGCTCCCACAGATATTTCACGACAAGATTCTCCATCCCGTATTCGGCCTTGATGGCGTTCAACTGACCGTGGCAACTGTGGCAGGGCACCACCACCATGGATGCGCCGGTGGCCTGAATCTGCTCCATTTTTTTTCTGCCGTAAAACACCCGTTCGGTATGGTAGCCGGTCGTAAGGGTTCCACCTCCGCCGCCGCAGCAATACTGACTGTCCCGCGTCGGGTAGGTATCCACCCAATTGTCGATGCACTGGCTCATGATCCACCGGGGCTCATCGTAGTATCCGTGCCCGAAAATCCGTTCGGCTTTTCGGCCGTAATTACAGGGATCGTGATAAGTGGCCGGGATGCCGCTGAATCGGGATTTGTCGAGGCGGATTCTGCCTTCCCGGATGTATGTCGTCAAGAGATCGAATACGGTATAGGTGCCAAAGGTTTTCAGTGTTTCGGGATACCATTTTTCGAGACCAGACCTGGTCGCCAGATAGGCGTGCCCTCATTCCGGCCATAGGAGGTTTGTAGCCTTGAGGCGCGCCATGTTTTCGGCAACCCGTCCGGCCATGACTTTCATGGCCGCGTCATCTCCGGTAAACATGCCCCAGTTGGTGCCTTCCCAGTTTTCGGCGGGAACGGTCCAGTCTTCGCCGGCGGCATGGAAAATCTTCCACCAGTATTTGAGGTCTTCGGTATGGGTGTTGACCAGTTTGTTGTGAATGGTGGTCAAGATATTGGCCCCCTCCTTGTTCACCGGGACGGTGAATCCCTCGAATCCCGGTTCCTGGGCGATTTCATCGGCCACTTCTTCAAGGATGTAAATAAAATCTTCAGTAGGCAGTCCCAGATTGTTGCCGGTTTTCAAGGCTGCCTCCAGCCCCTTGTGCAGAATTCCCGGCACCTGGTCCCGGTCTCTCAGGGAACGGATTTTCCGCATGGTGTCGGGGATGTGGATGCCCATGGGGCAGACATGCTCGCATTTTCCGCACATCGTGCATATCCACGGCCATCGGGATTCAACCAGTTCGCTTTGCATTCCCAGAGACACCATGCGGATGATTTTTCGGGGGTCAAACCCGTCGATGCCCGAAACCGGACAGGTACTGGAACATAAGGCACAGGTCAGACAGTGATCCTGATCGAAAGGCCAGGTCTTGAACAGGTCTGGATTCATGCGGTTCATGGAGATGGGTTCGGGTGTCGTCATTTTCTGATCCTTATGGGTCCGGCTTCGGCAATCTGCTTTTCGAAGCGGCTGACGGTTTCGGTGAATTCAGCGGCCATGTTTGCAGCCAGCGTTTTCAACAATAGCCTGTCCGGGTCGATTCCGATCTGTTGGAGTACTGTTTTTAAATGGGTGGTGCGTCGGGCGGCCAGAATATTTCCCTTCTCTGAATGGCAGTTGCCTTCATGACAGGTAAACACCATCACACCGTCTGCCTGATGCCTGAACGCAGCCATGATATGCTCGACGGATATGGCGCCGGAACACGGGACTTCGACAATGGTCATTCTTTGGGGAAGATTCGAACCGGACAGAACCGCCAGTTCTCTGGCGCGGCCCGCGGATCGGTTGCAGCAGAAGGCTACCAGAAACGGGATGGCTTCGGCATCCGGACAGGGCAACGGTTTGAGCCGTTCCGAAACGACCTGAGTCCGCAGGTCTTCAATGCGGATGGCTTTTGCAGGGCATTCCGCGGCACACATACCGCAGCGTTCACAGGCATCGGGGATCACGGCCGGTTTGGCGTTGAGAACGATGGCACGATAGGGGCAGAGCCTGAAACAGGTCAGGCAGCGCACACAGGCGCCGGTATGAACTTCGGCCTTGTTGCCGGGAGTTGTTCCGGTGCCTTTGATCCGGGAAAGCAGTGTAACCGCGGTTTCCTGAATCTCTGCTTCCCGGAATGATGGGGAAACAGCCCCCCGGCAGGTGCCGGCTGTCAGAATGCCTTTGCGGTTGGTGAATACGCTCAGTCGGTGGACATTATCCATCTGAAAGAAACCGAGCGCATCCGTGTCGATACAAAAAATCCGGGCCAGTTCCTGCATATACGGGGACGGGGTAACGGCTTCATCCACAATGGTCAGATCGGCATCGATGGTAAACGGCAGTTGGGTTAGCTCATCTGTGAATGCGATGTGGACATTTCCGGCTGAATCCTGCTGGAAAGTCGGGGGTAAATCCGAAAATTTGACATAGGTGGTGCCGGCTTCCCGTGTCCGACGATACAAAGACTCCAGACCCGAAGCGCCTACTTTGAGATTTCGGGTGAAGATGAAGGTTTTCATTCCGTGGGACGCCTGAAGCTTCAGACAGGATTCCATGGCGGTTTCCAGCACATGCGGGTGACTTTCCTCCGAAAGGCCGACAATGAAAACGGCTGTCTTTCCCGCGGTCAACTCAGTGGCCGATAACGCATCGATCTGTTTGCGGATATCGGAAAGAGATCGAATCGTAGAACAGGGCGTCAGTCCGTATCGGGAAAAAAGCGGGCACAGCGTAGCGTCTTCGGTGATGACGACATTTGCAAAAGAAAGACAAGTGCTGCCGCCGGTGTCTCTGAGGACGACCTGAAAATTTCCGGCCGCTCCGGTGCAATGTGTAACCTGTGTTTCGGTGCGGACTTCAAAAAAAAATCTGCCGGTATCGATGTCTGTAGAGACGGCTGCATCCGGGGTTGCCAGCAGAACAGGGATATTGCCGGCAGACAGCTTTTTTGCAATACCCGAAGCAACAGGCCCGTTTCCGAGAAGAAGCGTTCGTTCGGTCACATGATCACCTTATATCCGTGTCTTGGTTAGTGAGATAATGATAGATATCGCCTGCGGCGATGCCGGCACTGAGTACGGATTCTGCAATACTCATGGGTTCGAGGGCGGTGCCTGCCAGGAATACACCGTCCGGAATCCGGAGCGCTGGTTTTTGATCGAATGAAAATCCATTCATGTCGATGTTCAGCATAGCCGCCAGATTTCGGGTGGATTCGGAAGGCATCAGGCCGATGGACAGGATCACCATGTCGAAAACGGCTTCCTGATAGGCCCGTGTGTCCGGGTCGAAATAAGAGAGCTTCAACCGGTCGTCTGCGGTCTTGATGACATCGGCTGGAATGGCGCGGATCATCCGGACTTTCTGTTGGGTTTCAGCGTAATAGGCCTGAAAATTCTTCCCGAAATTCTGAACGTCGATGTAAAAGAATGTGGTTTTGACTTCCGGTTGGCGGTACTGGATGCAGCGGGCCATCCGAAGTGCGGCGCCGCAGCAGATTTTCGAACACCACAGATGACCCAGGCTGGAGTCTCTGCTTCCAACACACTGAATGAAAGCCATATTCCCGGGAAATGCGTCATTGGACGGCTGCTTGATGACGCCGCACCGCCGCATCATCCGATCGAGTTCGAGATGTGTCATCACGTTTTCGAATCGGCCATAGCCATAGGGCTTGTTGACCGGATCAAACGGGGTGAAGCCCGAAGCCAATAGAACGGCATCCACAGAGAAGGTCATCGGCTGTCCATCCTGATTCAAGGTGACTTCGAAACGTTGTTGACGGTCGATTTTCTCGATATGGGTATTCAGCAAAATCTGGACGGCATCATGGGCGGTTGCTTCACGAATATTTTCTTCCACCATGCAGGCCCCGCAGGCTACGCAGCGGTCTGTAGCTTTGCAGGATAGCTGGGCGGCATGACCGCCCAAGGATGCCGAACGTTCGACCAGAATAACGGCGACACCCAATCGGGCCAGATGGACGGCGGCGCTGAGCCCGGAAATACCGCCGCCGATTATCAACGTCTTTTTTGTGGATGGATTCACGTTCACTCTCCTCAGACTGAGTGCGGAAGCAGGGTAAGAATTTCCTGCTGGATGTAAGCGGCCAGAGCTTCCGCTTTTTCCCTGGAAAGGGTGCCGATGCCCTGGGAAAGGTCCTGGACGACTTCTTCGGCCATGTCGGTTGTTTTGTTGATCAAAAACGCATCTACCTCACCGTCTTCGGACAGCAGTCCGCAGGCGCCGACCGCTCCCGCAAATTCGTCTCCGATAAAAATGGGTACTACGAGTTTGATCAGACCGGCGTCACATTCTTCGATGGCCGGCATGCGGGTCTGCATGGCCTGTGCGGCGATGTTCATATGGGCCACGGCACAGATATAGCTCTGACCCTTGTCGATAGCCTTGATGGCCGGACAGAGCCGGTTGACCCATTCCTTGTATTCCGTAATCCGGATGCCGTCCGTATTGAAAACATTGGCATCCATTCCGGATCGTTCGTGTATCTTCTTTTCGAATGCCATCCATTTTTCGATGGGGCAAATGTCGGTCAGCTTCATATCGCATCTCCATGCCTGATTTTTATGACGGCAAATTGGAATGATCATTATTTTTTATAGATTGCTATAGAAAAATGAATGACGCCTGTCAATAAAAAGCTGCCTTTACAAACGGCAGTTTGAGTGTTAGATTTCAACCAATTGAAACCGTTGTTCAGAAAAAAATAACCGACCGACTTTGCAGGAGCCGAAAATGGAATATATCAAAATTAAATTTGGCAGTGATTTTGACGCGGTAAGCTCCGGTTTTGAAAAATCCATAGAGGACATGTTTCGATCGATGAATCCGATTTTCTCGATGTGTGACCGCGCCTGGAATCCTCAGATGGATATTTATGAAACACATGAAGAAATTGTCATTCGGGCGGAAATTGCCGGAGTCAACAAGGAAGATCTCGAAGTGGAGATCAACAGCAAAGCCGTAAGAATCCGCGGTAAACGGGAGGAAATGTCCCGAAACGAAAACGCCACGTATTTGCTGGCGGAAATTCAATATGGGTGTTTCGAACGAATCCTCTTCATGCCCTCACTCATCGATCCCGAAATCGTCAGTGCATCCTATTCGAACGGATTCCTTCAGATTCGGATAGCCAAGCTGCCGACCGATATCGTACACAAAATTCCCATATCCGATGCATGATCCGGGATTTCATGTCGAAAAGCGTGATAAAATCCTGAAACATCCATGGACGGTTTGATACGGCACCGAATCTATCCAGTCTAATATCGAAGACGTATGCCTTTGGAGGTATCCATGTCAGAACAGCAACCGCCAGCAGAAACCCCTGCGGACAATAAATTGGAATTTCTCCCCATCCTGCCGTTATTCGACGCAGCGCTTTTTCCCAAAATGGTGTTGCCCCTCGTGGTGATGCAGGGCGAATCGGTGAAACTGGTCGATGAGGCCATGGCCAGCGACCGGCTGATCGGACTCGTGGTTTCCAAGAAAATCGCCAAAGAAAGCGCCAGTCCGGAAGAAGACCTCTATACGGTCGGAACCAGCGCTTTGATTCTGAAAATGGCCAAAACTCAGGATAACCGGGCCCAGCTCCTGGTTCAGGGTCTCAGCCGCTTCAAAATTCTCGAATTTGAAGACAGCAAACCCTATCTTCAGGCCAAGGTCGAGATGATCCCCGAAGCGGAAACCAAGGATACGGAAACCGAGGCATTGATGTCCAATATCATCAACTTGTTTGCCCGCATCGCGGAACTGTCTCCGGGGCTGCCGCCCGAAATCGGGTCCATGGCCAAATCCATTCAAGACCCTGGCACCCTGGCGGATATGATAGCATCCACCATCAATTCCACCCCGGAAGAAAAACAAAAAATATTGGAATTGACCGATTACAACGAGCGTCTGAAAGAAGTGACGCGAATGGCCAATCATCAGCTCGAAATTCTGGAGCTGGGCAATAAAATCCAGACTCAGGTCAAGGGAGACATCGATAAGAGCCAGCGCGAATATTATCTGCGCCAACAGTTGAAAGCCATCCGCGAAGAGCTGGGGGAAAAAGACGATTCCTCCGTCGAATTGGAGGATTACCGCAAGAAAATCGCAGAAAAGAATCTGCCGGAAGAAGCGGCCAAAGAAGCGGATCGGGAGCTGAACCGGCTGTCTCGCATGCACCCGTCGTCGGCGGAATATACCGTGGCGTCCACCTATCTGGACTGGCTGACAGCGCTTCCCTGGCACGACAAGACCGAAGACAATCTCGATATCAAGAAAGCCAGAAAAGTCCTGGATGAAGACCATTTCGGCCTGGAAAAGGCCAAAATCCGCATCATCGAATATCTGGCGGTCCGAAAACTCAAACCCGATTCCAAAGGCCCGATTTTATGCTTTGCCGGTCCTCCGGGAACTGGAAAGACCTCGCTGGGGAATTCCATCGCCCGTGCGCTCGGCAGAAAATTTCACCGCATTTCCCTGGGCGGTGTCCGGGATGAGGCCGAAATCCGCGGCCATCGCCGAACATATGTGGGAGCACTTCCGGGCCGGATCATTCAGGGCATCCGCCGGGCCGGGTCCAACAATCCCGTGTTCATGCTCGATGAAATAGACAAGGTCGGCAGCGATTTCCGGGGAGACCCGTCGTCTGCACTTCTCGAAGTTCTGGACCCGGAACAGAATTTCAGCTTTTCGGATCATTATCTCGACGTGCCCTTCGATCTGTCCAACGTCATGTTCATCACCACGGCCAATGTGCTGGATACCATTCCACCGGCGCTGCGGGACCGGATGGAGGTCATCAACCTGCTGGGCTATACGGAAGATGATAAAATCAAGATCGCCAACCGGTATCTGGTTCCCCGGCAGCGCAAGGCCCACGGACTGAAGGCCGAGCAGATCATTTTCTCGAGAGGCGCGATCCGGCACATCATCACCGGTTATACCCGTGAGGCGGGCCTTCGAAATCTGGAGCGTGAAATCGCTTCGATCTGTCGGGGGGTTGCCAGCAAGGTGGCGGAAGGGGAGATCGAATCGGCCACCATCAATTTGAACAACATTTCCAAATATCTGGGTCCGGTCAAAATGCAGACCGAAACCCGTGCCCGGGTCTCGACTCCCGGAGTGGCGGTCGGGCTGGCATGGACGCCCAACGGCGGCGACATCCTTTTTATCGAGGCAACCGCCATGAAGGGGGGAAAAAATTTGACCCTGACCGGTCAACTCGGGGATGTCATGAAGGAATCGGCCAATGCAGCCCTCAGCTTCATCCGGTCGAATGCGGTATCCATGGGCATTGCCGAGGATTATTTCGCCAATCACGACATTCATATTCATATACCGGCTGGCGCCATTCCCAAGGACGGCCCGTCTGCTGGGGTCACCATGCTGACCGCATTGACGTCCTTGTTCACGAACAAGACGATTCATAAAGATCTGGCCATGACCGGTGAAATTACGTTGAGAGGGCAGGTGCTGCCGGTTGGCGGGATCAAGGAAAAAGTGCTGGCCGCGCATCGGGCAGGAATCAAAACCATTATCCTGCCCAAGTGGAATGAAAAAGACCTGGAAGAGATTCCCAAAAAAATTCAAAAAGACATCCAGTTCCATTTTGTCGAAAAAATGCAGGATGTGATCCGCCTGGCACTGGAGAAATGAAACGAACTTTCATCGCAGTCACTTTGTTAGGGATGCTGATGGTCGGCATTCATGGGTGCGGCCGTTCGGTGGTGACATCTTCTCGCCCGGCACCTTCTTCCAGTCGTCCGACCGCGGCGATTCCGCCATCATATCCCAAGCCTTATAAAGCTCTGGGTCAGTGGTATCAGCCGCTGCCGGATGCCAAAGATTTCAGGCAGACAGGCATTGCCTCATGGTATGGCGAAGATTTTCATGGCAAAAAGACTTCCAGCGGCGAGATATACGACATGTATGCCGAGTCAGCGGCGCACAAGACGCTTCCTCTCGGAACGATCGTGCGGGTCCGGAATACAGACAACAACCGGGAAATGGAAATCCGTATCAATGACCGGGGGCCTTTCGTAAACGGAAGGGTCATCGATCTTTCCTATGCCTG
>CAYQKZ010000144.1:0-8199 GCA_964418135.1 uncultured Desulfobacterales bacterium | reverse complement strand
ATGATCCCGATCAACTGGTCAGCTTCGGCACCAGCGGACATCGCGGCTCACCAATGCACGGCTCATTTACCGAAGCACATATTCTTGCCGTTACCAAGGCTATCTGCGACTATCGGCAGCGCCAAGGCATCGACGGCCCGCTTTATATGGGAAAAGACACACATGCGCTGTCCAGTCCCGCCCAGCGTACCGCGATCGAGGTACTGGCGGCTAACGGTGTAACTACCATTCTGCAGGAAAACGACGGCGTCACACCGACGCCGGTCATCTCACGGGCCATTCTTGTTTATAATAAAGATCGCAAAGAACACTTGGCCGACGGGATTGTGGTGACACCATCCCACAATCCCCCGGAAGACGGTGGTTTCAAGTACAACCCGCCCAATGGCGGCCCGGCCGATACCGATGTAACGAAATGGATTCAGAACCGGGCCAACAAACTGATGCAGCAAAGATGCACCGGCGTCCACCGGCTGCCGTTTGAAGCGGCCATGAAGACCGACACCACGCGCCCGCAGGATATGGTGCTTCCCTATGTCAACGATCTGAAAAACGTTATCGACATGGAGGCGATCCGGGCTGCCGGCATCCGCATTGCCGCAGACCCGCTCGGAGGTTCTTCCGGTCCTTACTGGGAGCCTATCCGCACCCTTTACAACCTGGATATCACGATCGTCAACGACCGGGTGGATCCCACATTTTCGTTCATGCACGTCGATCATGACGGAAAAATCCGCATGGACTGCTCCAGCCCCTATGCCATGGCCGGTCTCGTCGGGCTCAAAGACAAGTACCAGATCGCCTTTGCCAATGATCCCGATGCCGATCGCCACGGTATTGTCACTCGATCTGCCGGGTTGATGAACCCCAATCATTATCTGGCAGTTGCCATTCACTATCTGCTGACGCATCGTCCCCAGTGGTCTCCGACCGCCGGTGTCGGAAAGACACTGGTCAGCAGCAGCCTCATCGATTATGTTGCGGCCGAACTCGATCGTCGGCTCATCGAAGTACCGGTCGGCTTCAAGTGGTTTACTCCGGGATTGTTCGACGGTACCTGCTGCTTCGGCGGGGAAGAGAGTGCCGGTGCCAGTTTTCTACAGCATGACGGCCACGTATGGACAACCGACAAGGACGGGCTGATCCTGTGTCTGCTGAGTGCGGAAATCGTTGCCCGCACCGGCAAAGATCCGGGAGAATATTATGCAGACCTGACCCGCCGGCATGGAACTCCCTATTACACGCGCATCGATGCCCCGGCCACACCGTCTCAGAAAGCCGCACTCAAGAAACTGAGCCCTGAAGCCGTCACGGCAACGGAACTGGCCGGAGCCCCCATCATCGCCAAGCTGACACGGGCCCCGGGAAACAATGCGCCCATCGACGGTCTCAAAGTGGTCACCCCACAGGGATGGTTTGCCGCCCGACCATCGGGAACGGAAAATATCTACAAGCTTTATGCCGAAAGTTTCAAAAGTCCGGAACATCTAAATGCCATCCTGTCCGCAGCCCAGGAGATTGTCACCCGATCGCTGAATGGATAGACAGGATATGGTATACTCATTGACGGAAATCACCCAGGAAATTTTCATGTAACTGCATAAGGAAAGCCAATGACACTGCCGACACACAAAACCAAAATCGTATGTACCATCGGGCCGGCCTCCCAATCTCCCGAAGTGATGGAACGCATGCTGCTGGCGGGAATGAACATCGCCCGACTCAATTTCTCTCATGGGGATTTTTCACAGCACAAAGCCGTTATCGACAATCTTCGCGCGGCCGCCGCACGCACCGGCCGCCGCCTGGCCCTGCTGGCGGATCTCTCCGGGCCGAAGATGCGCATTGGAAAAATTGCCGATGAACCCGTTGAATTGAAAAACGGGACGCGGTTCACACTGACAACCGATGAGATCACCGGAGACGAAACGCGGGTTTCAGTCTCCTTCAATCGCCTGCCGCTGGCGGTCAAGCCTGGAGATATCCTGTTTCTGAACGACGGATACATTCAACTTGAAGTGGTTGAAATCGCTCCTCCGGATGTACACTGCAAGGTAAGCGTGGGTGGGGAGCTGCGGTCCCGCAAAGGGCTGAATCTGCCGGACATCGATCTTGGCATCAGCGCATTCACCGACTGGGATCACCAGTGCCTGAAATTTGCTCTTGAAAATGGTGTGGATGCCGTCAGCCAGTCATTTGTCGAACGGGCGGCCGACATCGAGGCCGTGCGCCGGGCAGCCGCCGATCTGGGATATTCCCCGTTCATCATCGCCAAAATCGAACGATCCGGCGCACTCGAACATATCGACGAAATCATGGCGGTGTCCGACGGAATCATGATCGCACGCGGCGATCTTGGGGTCGAGGTACCCATTGAACAGATCGCCGTCGTCCAGAAAAAGCTGATGCATCTGGCCAATATGCACGGCAAACCCGTGATCACGGCAACCCAGATGCTCGAATCCATGACAGATAATCGACGCCCCACCCGAGCCGAGGCCACGGATGTCTCGAACGCCATTTTCGACGGCACCGACTGCGTCATGCTGTCCGGAGAATCCGCCATGGGGAAATATCCGGTAGATGCCGTTGCCACGCTGGCGAAAATCGCGGCTGCCGTCGAACCCCATCGTCCCGTGGTAACGGTCAAAGATCTGTTTCCGGGAATCAACCTTGCCGGAAAGCTCCGGCCCGCCCATCTGATCGCACTCAGTGTCGAGACCTGCATGGAATATATGCTGCCGGCGGCTGTCTTCACACCGACCCATAGCGGTGAAACCGCACGCAGAATCGCTGGATTCCGCCTGCCGGTCTGGACCGTAGCGGTCAGTTCGCTGAAATCGACATGCCAGGCGCTGCAATTTACCCAGGGCGTCCACCCGGTCTATGAACCCGATCATCCGGACAACTGGAATCGTTATGCCAGGCAATGGATTCAGGATCATGACCTGACCGGAAAGTTCGCACTCCTCACCGAAGGCCCGTCCTCCAGATTTCCCAATGCCAACAACCGGCTTGAAATCATAGACTTATCCCGGTAACCGGCGGATGCAGATGCTTTGTGGACATCGCCCCTGGCTTCTGTCCGCCCCCCGCCCGACCTTTCCACGGCAAAATACCGGACCCATTATCGCCTCCCCCGGCGGGGGGAGCGTTTTATCTTTCCCTCCCCCAGCGGGGGGAGGCCGGGTGGGGGGAAACAAAAATGCTTGACAACCCGCTGGAGATTCATTTAATAATCTGGTTGTATATACAATCAAAATGATCGCTCAATCTTGTTCAATCCCGACACAATATTCCGCACTGGGAGAAAATCATGTCCTTGGAACAACTCAGCAAATTTGTAGAAGACGGCGAAGCCGATGCCGCACGGGAGCTTGCCGAAAAACTGCTGGTCAACGGCGCCAACCCCATCGAAATGATCGAAATGCTTACCCGCACCATGGAACGTCTTGGAGATCTTTTCGCCAAACTGGATATCTTTCTGCCGGAAATCATGATGGCTGGCGATGCCCTCAGTGGTGTCGTGAAAGTCCTCGGACCCTATCTCGATAAAGTCGGCGGCCAGCAGTGCAAGGGAAAAGTCGTACTCGGCGTGGTAAAAGGCGACCTGCATGAAATCGGCAAAAACATCGTCAAGCTGATCCTGGAAACCAGCGGTTTCAATGTCAAAGACCTTGGTTACGATGTGGATCCGCTGACATTCGTCAAGGAAGCCGAAGCCATGGGTGCCGATTTCATTGCCTCGTCCTCCCTGATGACCACCACCATGCCACGCCAGAAAGAAATTATTGAAATCCTCAAAGATAAGGGAATCCGGGATAAATTCAAGGTGGTTATCGGAGGAGCCCCCACATCCCAGCTCTGGGCCGACAAAATCGGTGCCGATCTATACTGCTACGATGCCAAGTCGGCTCCAGGACGAATGGTTGCGCTTTTGAATACAGCCCGCTGATCCGATTTATATTGATACAGATTACTTTTTTTCACGATAAAGGGGAAATCCGATGGCAACAGCCTATCGTCTCTGGGAAATTCTGGAACGTGCCCGAACCGGCAGATTCATGGATGAAGATGATTTTCTGCCCAAACGCTTCACACCGACACTGAAAAAACTGATCAAAAAATACGAAATCAAATACGACCCCCGAACCCCCTGCCCAACCGACGATGCCATGGCCGACCGGATATGGCAGGCCGCTTGGGATCTGTTTCGGGATGTAGGGTATTACAATACGGATTCGCACCGCATCATCGAGGTCACCGACACCGAAATCAAGGAAGCGTTGTACATGGCCAACGACCAGTACTGGGTCGGCGGCGGCAAGGACGCCCGATTGTGGAAGCACCGCTCGGTCGAAGACAGAACCCCGCCTTTCTGCATCATGAGCCCGGATATCACCGTGGATGAAAAATATCATCAGTCCATGTGCATGGCCTATCTGAAAGAACCCCTGCTCGATGGTCTCTGCGGCCCGATTCTGGAAGAAACCTTTGGCCACCTGATCGAATCCGGCGGACCCAGCGAAATCAGCGGATGCATTCAGCACATTTACAATCAGAAAATGGCGGCCCGGCTTCTCGGACGACCCGGCACCTTCATGGTGGCCGTGGGCACCGCCGAACATGACAGCGGTCAGATTGCGGTGTCCGACGACAACTGGGGGGTTCAAAAGACCGATTCTCGCCTGGTAGGTTCTCTGACCGAATTCAAGACAGCCGACACCCTGCTCAACCGCGCCCTGCATTATGCCCAGTACGGGTGCTTCACCGGCAATTTGACCGGCGCCATCTACGGCGGATGGTGCGGCGGATCGGAAGGAACGGCGGTCACCACGGTCGCTTACAGCCTGATCGGCCTGATGATCCACGGTGCAATCTATAACCAGCACTTTCCCTTTCATCTGAATCACTGCTCCAACACCACCCGGGAACTGCTCTGGGCAATTTCCATGGCCGGTCAGGCCCTGGCCCGCAACAGCAAACTGCTTTACACATCGAACGGGTTCGCCAATGCCGGCCCCATGACCGAAATGCTTTTCCGGGAAACCGCCGTTCATGCCATGGTCTCTACGGTGTCGGGCTGGCATCTGTGGGAAATGGCTTCGGCCCGCAACAAATACCGCAACCGGGCCACGCCGCTCGAAGCGCGTCTTGGCATCGAGGCCGGCCATGCCGTGGCCAACCAGGGAATGAGCCGGGCCGAAGTCAATGAAATCGCCAACCGGCTGCTGGCTACTTACGAAGATCATGCCGCAGACGCGCCCATGGGCTGCGAATATCATGAATGTTACGATGTGGCCAAAGCCATCCCCACGCCAGAGCATCTCGACATGTACCGCCGGATCAAGGATGAAATTGCAGCCATGGGGGTGAATTTTCCGTTTTGATGGTCATCCCTATATCCCATCCAGAATCGGATGTATCTCGGTCGATTGAAACCCCGGAATATGCATTGACGCAGTCCGCCTGGTCATCTTTCATCGCCGCGGCATCCCTGAAACCGGAAATAGAGACGGTTGAACGCTATTTCGGCGGAAGTTCCTATTCGGCGGACAACCGTACCCGGAAAGGAATCCGGGATGCGATCGATCATGCCTGTGGAATCGTCTCTGCGCAGGTAGCGTTTGTCATCAAACCCATCCTTTCCTTGGATTCGGATGGAACAATCACTCTTCCCGATGGAAAAACGGTGCCACTGCCGACTCTCGACTGCAATGGAACAGCGTCCTTTCTATCTGCAGCCATTGGTACTCTCGGAAAAGAGCTGGAAATGGAATGCCGGCTTCTGGCAGCACAGCATCATATGTATCAGTCCACCCTTTTGGATGCCGTGGGTACGGCAATGCTTGATTGTCTCGATACCGGAATCCGCTGCATGATCGATGCGGAATGCCGGCCTCGGGGGGTTTTCAGTATGGCTCGTTTTGCCCCGGGCCTCAATGGATACCCAATGGCATGTCAGCAATCCATTTTTGAGCTGGCCGACGGGGTATCGATGAATATCCGCATCAACGACGCTTTTATGATGGAGCCGGTCAAAACCATATCTTTTTTTTCGCTTCTTGGCAGTCAAGAAACACCCATCCGGAATCCGGATAAATGTATCGAGTGCCGGATGCGGGATTGCCACTTTCGGAAAAATCCGGACCCCGGATCGCTTGCCGGAATGACCCGGAAGGCTTCCAATTGAAGCCAACACCCGTTGTCTGGGGCGCGCCCTCATTCTGGATTGAACGATTTCCGCTGTTCTATGGCGTAGAAAAAGGCATTTTTCAGCAATGGGGGGTATATCCGCAAGTCACGGTCCACCATGGCGGACCCGAACTGCTTCAGGCGGTCCGGGATCACCGGATCCACGTGGGAGAAATCGGACTGCCGCCATTTCTGACTGCCTTTTCTCAGGGTCTTCCGGCCCGGATTATCGGCAGCACCTTTATTCAGCGCCTCGATCATTTTCTGGCCGCCAGACCCGGAATCCATTCGCTGGAAGAACTCAAAGGCCGGAAAATCGGCATGTTGTCCCAAGGAAGCTGCGATGCGTATTTTATCCGGCGATTACTGCTGCATCGGGGCATGGATCCAGACAACGACGTGACGCTGATCGCCCTGGGGAGTAGTTATGGTGATCCGTCCAATTTCATAGACGGCCGCATCGACGCCGGTTTCATGGTGGAACCTGCCTTGAGTGCCGGTGAAAGCAACGGTATTTTTCGTGTAATTGCCCGAATCGGTGATTTTTATCCACGATACCAGTGGGGCGGCATTTTTGCGTCCGATGACTGGATTCAGAACAACCGCAACCTCCTGAATGCTCTGATGGCCGGTTACCGTGAGGCCGTCCACCAAATAGCCGACGATCCGGATGGCTGTGTTCCGCTGGGAGCCCGAATTTTCGGTGTGGAACCGGTTGTGTTCCGCAATGCACTGAACCGGCATCTGCCCAATCTGGAGCCAGATGCACGCATCGATTTCGAAGGTCTTGAAAACTGCATGACCATTCAACGGGAACTGGGCGCCATCCCCGACCGCATCGATCCGAAAGATATGGTTGTCCAATTATAGAGGAATTTGGCAGATGGAACAAGAAACCCCGCGTTGTACCCCCGCATACCGGCTGCTTACTCCTGATCAAATACTTCAGCTCCATAAGGCCACGCTCGACCTTCTGGAAACCGTCGGCGTCCGGGTCCTCCATCCGGAAGCCGTTGATATGCTGGCCGCTGCCGGATGCCGGATCGCGGCGGGCAATATCGTATTGATTCCCGGCGATCTCGTGGATGCCTGCATCCAGAGTGCGCCATCGTCCATCACCATCTACAATCGCCTGGGCCATGAGGCCATGCAACTGGAAGGAAGGCGAACATATTTCGGGATGGGAACCGATCTGACACGGACGTATGATCTGGAAAGCGGTCTGCTGCGGCCATCCCGCCTTGGTGATGTCGCCAATGCGGCACGGGTGGCGGACGCGCTGATAGACATCGATTTCATAGGCTCTTATGCCCTGCCCTATGATTCTCCGGCCAATCTGATGTATATCGATTCTTTCAAAACCGAGCTGGGAAATTCAATCAAGCCCATTTTCTTCACGGCAGCCGGCATCGCAGACATCCGGGTCATTCATGACATGGCGGCTGCGGTCCTGGGCGGTAAAGACATCCTGCGGGAAAAACCCAATCTCATTCATTATGCCGAGCCATTGAGCCCGCTGACCCACTCGGCCGGCGCCGTTCAAAAACTGTTCTTCTGCGCAGACAACGGAATCCCCGTGAACTACACCCCCGGCATGATGTCCGGCGCCAGCGCACCGGTAACCCTTGCCGGCGCCATCACCGTCGGCAATGCCGAAGCCCTGAGCGGTATCGTTCTGCATCAGCTTCGCGCCAAAGGTGCCCCCATTATTTCAGGTTTCGGCATGTCCACCTTCGACATGAAAACATCGGCCTGTGTGTATGGATGCCCGGAGTATCGCTTAGCTGTTTCCGCCTGCGCCGATCTTTTCCACTATTACCAGATCCCCATGTGGGGAACGGCCGGGGTTTCCGATGCCCACCGTATCGACCCGCAGGCTTCCATGGAATGGACCGCCTCCCTGATGACGGCCGCTCTGGACGGCGCCAACCTCGTTCACGATGTGGGTTCTCTGGGACAGGGACTGATCGGCCATCCTGCCGCACTTGTCATGTGCGCGGAAAT
>CAYQKZ010000143.1:0-8223 GCA_964418135.1 uncultured Desulfobacterales bacterium | reverse complement strand
GTGCTGTTTGACCCGGTTGCAATCTTCCGGCGTTGACTATACGCTTGGAAGCCGGACGTCATGCCCCTTGCAGAAAAGCGCAAGGGTTGCGCCGCTGGTCGTCCAGTGGCAGCCTGGTCGATCTTGCGTGGACTCGCTTCGCTCGATCAAATTGATAATGGGGGCAGGTGCATTTTGGCCGGGTTCTTCGTTGTCGCTGGCTGGTCATGACTGTTGCGGTGGTTGCGTTAAAGGTTCAAATCCTTTACCGCCCACCAGCAAATTGAAGGGGTTGAGACGAAAGTCATGACTCTTGTTTTGATTGCTTTCCGGCTGACTTCTGATCAACCACTTCTTTTTGCAGCCCGTCCCTTCATTATAAGGCTACATTGTAGCTGTTAAGGTATTTGTGATTTATTTCCTTTCATCTTTCTTTGTAAGCTGATTCATGAATATTTTCTTTTTATTGATCATATGCTATTCACATGGATAAGATGTTCTGCTATCTTTAGCTTTCCAGATAAGGATGCTGTCTGTGTTAGGCAACTCGCATGAAATAATATCCCAGATCGCTATATATTAAATTTACATGGATAAACAGGATAAGGATTTCCATTCTTTCTTATTCGATTATCCTGTCCATCCTGTATAGCCATGTGAATATATTTTAATGAATCATGGGAGATTTTTTTGTTGGAATGATGTTGTTCAAGACAGTCACACATGGCATTGTGACATCTGCGGAACCTGTCGGGATTGGCGGGAATGGCATTGCGAGATCTGCAACAAGTGTGGTTATGGCGTGTCGTTTCCATGTGAACGATGTGGGAATTGCTACGGTTTTTCATTCGAAGCATGAACCCAATCTGCAGCAAGAGGATCAAAATGAAATCCATCCATTGGCTTATACTTGTCGTATTGGCATTCCTGTTGACAGGGTGTGTATCCGCCCCCATCGGTACCATTTCCGGCAATCCGGAAATCATTTTGACAAATGTCAATTTTATGTGTGTTCGCAACGTAATGATGAACAGTTTTGTAGATAAGGGCTATACACTGCGAAATGTATCGAACACACAAATTGTAGCCGGCAAAAAATCCAACAGCGCGCCGATCTGGTATAACACGTTTTACCTTGGCGCACCGGAAGAACGTATCACCATCGATTTTATCCAAATGGACATCCCGGATACATTGCGGGTCGTCAGCTCGGCCGCCTATGTTTCCGAACCGGGTACGGCTTCCGAAAGGGTTTATCCGGTCAAAGGAAGGCAGGAAGACATGGAAGAACTCCTCTCAATCCATTACTTAATTGAAAATCGATGTCGCAAAAAAATAGATTTCGGCAATTCGGATCAATAATTCGATTTTGGACTTTTTATGAGTTCATCAATATTCATGTGGCATGATCCGATGGATAATGCTAACGGGAATCAACCTACCATCCATACAGGAAAACATCCCGAATGAACCATCAGGAAGGTTTTTTTCAAAGCGTACGTCACACCCGTATTTATCACCAGTGCTGGCTTCCGGAAGGTGATCCGAAGGCCGTGCTGATGATTGTCCATGGCTTGGGAGAACACAGCGGCAGATATCAGAACGTTGTCAACCATTTTGTACCGGCAGGGTTTGCGGTTTACGGCTTGGATCACCCCGGCCATGGAAAATCGGAGGGCATCCGAAAGTATGTAGACCGCTTCGAAGACTTCATTGAAAATATCGAAGTCTATTTCGATATGATACAGAAACGACAATCCGGTAAATCCATTTTTCTGGTCGCCCACAGCATGGGAGGCTTGATCGGTGCCGTATATCTGCTCAAAGACCGGCCTGGACTGCAAGGGGCCATTCTTTCCGGACCCAGCGTGAAAGTCCCCGGCAATATTTCGCCGATTACCATAGCTATCGGAAAGATACTGACCGCCCTGGTACCCACGCTTGGATTGATCGATACTGCACCCGAAAGCCTGAGCCGAGATCCGGCCGTCGTTCAGGCATTTATCGATGATCCCTTGGTGTATAAAGGGAAAACCACAGCAAGGCTTGCGGCGCAACTGCTTAAAGCCGTCCAGCGACTGAGCCGCGAAGCTGAAAAAATCAAACTGCCGATCCTGATTCTTCAGGGCGGTTCAGACTGGATTGTCGATCCTTCGGGTGCCCAAATGCTGTATGACACCGTCGGCTCTACCGACAAGAAAATCATTATCTACGACGGTTTATATCATGAAATCTATAATGAACCCGAACATCCCAAGGTGTTGCAGGATGTCGAATCATGGATCAGAGTACACATATAATAATAGACTTTAAACCCTGTTCTGCAGGGTATTCATCAAAGCTGCCATCCTCTGTTTCAGGAAATAACCTCTCATATAAGAAAAGACAAAACGCCATGAAATGTCCTCTGTGTAATTCAAGAAAAGGAAAAAGAAAATGTCAGATTACAAACGGCAGTATCTGCTCATTGTGCTGTGGACAGACACGGAATGAAGAATCCTGCCAAAACTGTTCTTTCTATCTGGATCCGAGATCGACCCGTAAATACAGTGACGTACCGTCCTATTCGACAAGACAGATGGAGGATTCTTTTGAACTCCAGAGCTATTCGAACGTTATCGAAAGCGCTTTATGCTTGTTTGATCGCGAAACAGAGTCTGTCATCAAAGATCCCGTTCCGATCAAAATCATAGAATTGTTGCTCGACAAGTATTATTTCAAGGATGAAACAATTATTTTTGAAAACAAGTTGATTGAAAGGGGTTTTGATCAAGTAATGAAGGCAATTAAAAAAGGCATGTCAAAAGTTCCTGAAGAAGAAATAATCAAAGTATTAGGTGTAATCCATTTTGTTGCAAAAAGAAGAAGTACCGGTAAAAGAGAATATTTAGAAATAATAAATGAATATGTCGGGCCACACCCGAATGTCAGAATATTACCTAACTTCAGAATAGGTAAAAGAATATTTACAGATTGGACTCGTTGAACATACAATGCATACACTTTTTTCTTGACATATAGCCACAATATAACTACATCATAGCTATATTGTGATTGATAATACCGCAACAGGCACTCGGCGTATTGGAGATCAACCGGTTGATCCGAAACATGGCCGAGCCCAAGCAACATAATTGACCAGGAGGACAATGTGAAGATTCTTACCACCGTAAAAAAAGTAGTCGATGTAGAATTGAACATGCATGTAAAGGACGGAGCCATCGTGGAAGATGGACTGCAATATGTCATGAATGCCTGGGACGAAAACGCCGTGGAAGCCTCCATCCAGATCAAGGAAAAAAACAACGCGGAAACCACCATGGTCAGTATCGGCGGTGGAGAAGATGTTGTCAAGATTATCCGCAGAGGATTTGCCATGGGGATCAAAAACGGAATTCAAATCGATGATCCCGCGCTGGCGGGTGCCGACGTGTTCGTCTCCGCCAAGGTGCTGCAAAAAGTATATGAAAAGGGAAAATACGATCTGGTGATCACCGGCAAACAGGCCCAGGATACCGATAACGGCCAGACCGGTATCATTTTGGCCGAGTATCTGGGGTTGCCCTGCGTCAGCAATGTGATTTCCATCGAAGTAATGGATGACAAGCACATCAAAGTATCTCGTCTGGGAGATTTCGGAACCGAAATCGTCGAACTGGAACTGCCCGCCGTTGTCACGGTCGATGTAGCGATCAATGTCCCCCGGCTGCCCCAGACGCGTGGCATCATGACAGCCAAGAAAATGCCCATCGAAATCTTGAATCTGGCATCTCTCGGTACTTCACCTGCTGAAGTCGGTGGCACCGGTCTGAAATCGAACATCATCGAATTCATCGCACCGGAAGCACGGAAGACCGGACGGAAATTCGAGGGGGATGCCGCGAAAGTCACGGCAGAGGTTGTCGGGCTTCTGGTCAATGAAGCGAAGGTTCTGTAACGAAGCATATCCGTTACGATCATGATTGGACAATAACCGCATTCTTTATGAGGAAACAATATCATGGCAAAAGTACTTGTAATTGCAGACATCAAACAAGGCGTACTTAAAAGCAGCACAGTTCAACTCTTATCCAAAGCCAAAGCCATCGGAGCGGAAACCGCTGTCGTGGCCATTGGAAACAATATCGGATCGTTAGTTCCCAATCTGGTCAATGCGGGCTCCAATACGCAATATATTGCCGATGATCCGAGCTTAGAGATGTTTTCAGCCGGCCCCTACGCCGCCTGTGTCGTCGATGCCGCCAAACAGTTCGGTGCCAACCTGATCTGGTTCGGTTTCTCCGAAAGTGGCAAAGCCGTTGCCCCCAGAGTGGCAGCCCGGATGGATATTGCCTGCGCTACCGACATTACCGATGTGAAGATTTCCGGCGATCAGATCGAGATCGTCCGGCCTGCCATCACCAATAAGGTGTTGCAGCGCGTCAAAGTCAATTCAGCTCTGATGGTGGCCGTTGTCCGGGCCGGTGCTTTCGAAGCGACCGAAGGCATTACGGGAACTGAAAACATTGTCAAGCTGACGGCTCCGGCCGCTGATCTCAAAGCCGTTATCAAGCAGATTGTATCGGAAGCCAGTGGTGAAATCGATTTGTCCGATGCCAACATTGTCGTATCGGTGGGTAGGGGCGCCAAGGATCAGGCTGGCATCTCGCTGGTCAAAGAACTGGCTGACGATTTAAAAGCCGGTTTCGGATCGACCCGCGCCATGGTGGATGCCGGATTCATTCCCCATTACAAGCAGGTCGGCCAGACCGGTAAAATTGTGGCTCCCACCCTGTATATGGCCATCGGCATTTCCGGTGCCATCCAGCATCTGGCGGGAATGAAAGGCTCCAAAGTGATTCTGGCTGTCAACAAAGATCCCGAAGCTCCTATTTTCAACGTGGCAGACTATGGTATTGTCGGCGACCTCTTCGAAGTGGTTCCGATTCTTCGCCAGGAAATCAAAAAACACAGAGCATAGACCGCCGTTTCAAACACACCACCGTAAGGCGGGTTACATACCTGCCCTTACCTCGGTGTCTTTATGATGCAACATGGAGCCGGTTCAAACGGCTCAATTTTTTTGACGAGGCACACAACGATGAATCCCCTGCTCATGTTTCTGGTACTAGCTATAGGCCTTTCCATTTTCGGCCACACGATGTTTCGCAAAATTAAATTGTTGACGGCACTTGAACCCACCGATCGCGCCAATCACCTGACAGAGCGGCTCATGGCCTTGTTGACACTGGCCGTGGGTCAGAAACGCCTGATCGGACGAAAAAAAGAAAGAAGTTCAGGCATCATGCATGCCTTTATTTTCTGGGGATTCTGTGTGTTATTGATTCGCAGCCTGAATTTGTACGGTCAGGGATTTCAGGTAGGATTTGAGCTGCCGTTTTTCGGCGATAAATATTTGCTCGGATATCTGTATACGGCATTAAAAGATATCATGGAAGGCATTGTCCTGCTGATGATTCTGTATGCCATCTATCGCCGGGCCGTTGTCAAACCAAAACGCATGCACAATACCTTCGAGGCCTATCTGGTTCTGGTGATGATTGGGGTTTTGATGGTGTCCGACCTGCTGCACGACGGCGCCCGGTACAACCTGGTTCAATTGTTCAACAATCCTGGGCAGATCCACTACTTCAACAATCCGGAATACGGCAGCGAATTTCTCTGGACACCGGTGTCGGTGGGTGCTGCATCCCTGATTGCGGGTTTGGGCATGGAAGCCAACGCCGCCATCCTGATCGTCATGTTCTGGCTTCACATCTGTACCCAGTTGGCATTTTTAAATATTCTTCCTACGGGTAAACATTTTCATGTCATCACATCACTTCCCAATGTGTTTCTGAAAAGCCTGGGCTATCCCCACGAAAAAAACAGGATACTGGATCTGGAAGATGAAGCCGCCTGGGAGAATGAAACACTTGGAATCAACCATATCCATCAGCTTAACTGGAAACAAGGACTCGATCTTTACACCTGCACCGAATGCGGGCGATGCAAGGAAGTATGCCCGACATACACCACCAACAAACCGCTGAATTTGTATGAATTCAACGATAAACTCAAACATGAACTCCTGGATAACGCCGACAACATCATCCAGAAAACCAGGCTGTCTGCGCTCATCAATCGATGTCAGAATGCCGAGCAGATCCAAACCATCAAGGACGAAATCACTTCCCTGAACAGCAAAAAGTCGCTGATCGGTGATGTCATCGAACCCGATACGCTGTGGGCCTGCACGACCTGCCGTGCCTGCGAAGAAGTCTGCCCGGTCACCATCGAGCATGTGCCCCGAATCATCGCCATGCGGCAGGGTCAGACACTGATGGCGGAAGCCTATCCGCCGGAACTGAACATCGCCCTGAAAGGCCTCGAATACAACGGCAACCCGTGGGGGATCGGTTATGATAAACGCGGCGATTGGGCCGAGGGGCTCGACATCCCGACCATGGCGGAAAATCCGGATGTGGATTATCTCTTATGGGTCGGATGCGCCGGTTCGTTTGATGATCGAACCAAGAAAGTATCGGTCAGTCTTGCCAAAATTCTGAAAAAGGCTGGCATCCGTTTTGCGATTCTCGGGGTCGAAGAAAAATGCACAGGTGATTTCGCCCGACGCGTCGGCAGTGAAATGCTGTTTCAGATGATGGCCCAGGAAAACATCGAAACCTTGAACACCTACAAAGTCCGGAAAATCATCACTGCCTGTCCGCATTGCCTCAATGCCCTGAAAAACGATTATCCGCTGCTGGGGGGAAATTACGAGGTCATTCACCATGCCGAATTCATCGATCGGCTTATCAAGGAAGGCAAGATCACGCTGAAGCAATCGGTGGCTGGCGGACTGACCTATCACGATCCCTGTTATCTGGGCCGGTACAACAATGTGTACGATGCGCCCCGATCGATTCTGAAATCGCTCTCGCCGGACGGAGTCAAAGAACTCGACCGGCATGGCCGGGAAAGTTTCTGCTGTGGTGCCGGCGGCGGAAGAATGTGGATGGAGGAGAACATCGGCAAACGCATCAACATCGAACGGTCCGAAGAGATCGTCGGCCGGCAGGTCGCAAATGTGGCCGTCGGCTGCCCCTTCTGCCTGACCATGATCGAAGATGGAATGAAGGCCCTGAGCAAGGAAGAAGAGATCAAGACATTGGATATTGCCGAATTGGTTGAAAAAAATATGGCATAACCATCAATTTGATGATCAATGCCAGAAAAGGAATATCTTGAATGATTAGTTATCGCGTTATTCGATGCGAAAAAGGGCTCTGCCGGAACAGCCAACAAGAGCTGATTCCGGAAGAGCCCCTTTTGCTCCGTGTCGAAGGCAAACCGTATTCCGTTGTCATGCGGACCCCGGGTGAAGAAATTCCCCATGCTGCAGGGTTCTGCCTGGGTGAAGGACTGGTGGACAGTTATGGTGATTTTGCAACCATCGGGTTCTGTAAAGATATGGACCCGAATGTTGTTGAAATTCGACTTACCCCCGACAGACGGGAAAAGGTCTCCGACATTCTCGATCGACGGGGGTTTATCAGTCAAACCAGTTGCGGTATCTGCGGCAAGGAAATGATCAAAGACCTGTATCAGACACTGGTATCGGCAGAAGACAATTTCCAGATCGATATGGATCAGGTTTTCGGATGCATCGACAAGCTGTCGGAAAATCAGGATTATTACAAAAGCACCCGGGGATCTCATGCCGCCATGATTCTCGACGCCGGGATGACCAAACTGTCTTTTTCCGAAGATGTCGGCCGGCATAACGCCCTCGACAAAGCCATCGGAAAACTGTTACTGACCGGCAAACTGAAAGATGCCGTGGTGGCGGTTCTTTCTTCCCGAATCAGTTACGAGCTGGTGCAGAAGGCAGCCCGTGCCCGTTTGCCCATCATCGTCAGTATGTCTCGCCCGACCGCTCTGGCTGTTGACATGGGGCAAGCCCTGAACATGACACTGGCCAATGTCAAGGCATCTGAATTGTTCGTGTTCTGCGGGGAACAGCGCATCATGAGAATATAGTTTTTCGGACTTGGTACTCGGAATGAAGGCTCTGAAATGTATCAGGTACCGTCAGAGCAAAATTGGCGGAAACCGTGATTCTTCACTTACAATTACCGAGCAGCATATCGACTCTGCATGTTTCTGAATGTCTATATCATACAATTTTATGCGTTTTTCATTGACAATTGAGAGTTGCTGTCATAAAAGAGAAAAAAGTCGGGACGTGGCTCAGCCTGGTAG
>CAYQKZ010000142.1:2062-8239 GCA_964418135.1 uncultured Desulfobacterales bacterium | reverse complement strand
TGAAAAACCATATACAATTCTTTGTGTAGATGATGAAAAAGATATCCTGGATACATTATTCGATACTTTTATCGATACTTATCATGTTAAAACCGCTTTGACGGGGGAGGATGCGCTGAAAATCCTTGCCGAGGAAGACATCTTTGCCGTGATTTCAGACCAGCGGATGCCTGTAATGACCGGAGCGCAACTTTTGGAGAAGGTCAACCAGATAAAACCAAATTGCAAAAAGATACTTCTTACGGGATATGCCGATATCAATGCCTCCATCGATGCCATCAATAAGGGCAATGTGGATAGATATTTCAGCAAACCCTGGGATGATGAAGAAATCATTATGGCGGTCGGTAGTCTTTTGTCGCTCTATAAGGCAGATGTTTTTTTGGAGAAAATGATCAAAGACACTGAAATGATCAAGAAAAATTCCAATAAGACAAATTATCTCCACCATCTCTTGATGAACTTCGTGGAAAGCTATCCGGCAGGCATTTGTATCATCAATGAAAAAGGCCAAATCGAGCATGTGAATAACAAGGGGTTGAAAATCTTGTCTTGTTCCGATATTGAAAAGATGAAAGGCCAGCCTTACAAAGAGCGATTTCAGATTGATGAATTGACCGGTGTCTCACTTGAAAAGAATCAATCAGCAGGCGAACTTGTATTCAATAAAGTCTCTGCCACTGGGTTTGACAATTCAATCAAGCCGTTGAGTCTAAGTATGACGTTTAATACTGAAAGCGGTTCTTGCTTGCCAAATGGCATTGTTTTTAAGGTTGTTTAACCACTTGAGTTTTCGAAAAATAATTCAAAAAAAATTAACTTAAAGTTATACTGCCAACGGGCATAATCTTTTCAATTTCCTTATACTCCCTCCCCCAGCGGGGGAGGGTTGGGGTGGGGGCTCAAAAGTCAAGATTATGCCCGTTCGCAGTATAGCTCACGGACATTGCCGTCTTCATCAGTCATCGGCAGCGTGTTCGAACGACAAGCCGCGTTCGCGTTCATTTTTCTCTGACTTGTCGGGGCCAAAGTTAATTTTAAAGGATGATATGAAAAAATGCCCATTCTGTGCTGAAGAAATTCAAGATGATGCGAAAAAGTGTAAACACTGTGGTGAATTTATCGATAGCTTAAATCTCTCGCACATCGAAACCCGTAAGGCTCAATGGTATTTCAGAAAATCATTTATTATAACAGCAATATGCTGTGTTGGGCCTCTGGCGTTACCCTTGATTTGGTGGCGACCACAAACTACGCTGGCATGGAAAATCGGACTCACAATAGGAATACTCATTCTCAGTTGGATATTGTATGATACCACAATGGAGTCAATTCGTACCATTAGGGAGTATTACCAGCTAATCAATGGGTTGTGATATAGTAGAAGTACTTATTTATATCATCTTCAATAAATTTCATAACGATTTCTCAATAAGGAAAATATATGTTCATGACGATTGACGACACGGCCGTTGAAATTTTCAAGATATACGATGAATTGACTCAGAAATATATTAAAGAGATCGATGGTTACAGAGCCCTTATCCAGACCATCGATACGATGATTGACCAGAAAGAGTCAAATATTCGGGAGATTAAAAATAATATTCTGGCATTGTTGAAGCAGACAATTGATTCAACTGACAGAGCCATAATACAAGAGGAAAAAATTTACAATTATGCGGGGGTAGAAGTTGAAGATATGGAGCCGCAGATCACGCAGCCAGAAAGCCCTCCTGTCGCTGAACTTGAAATGCTGGAGCCCGACATCATTCAGCCCGAAACCCCTACTGCCACAAAAACGAGATCACGGAAACAGCAGAAAGAGACTGTAACTAGGAAAGGTAAAGATAGATCGAAAGCCCTTGCTACCGGGATAACAGAATCTGAAATAAAAGCCCCCGGTTCCAAAAAAACTGAAAAACCAGTTCAAGATAAAAATAATCTTAATTGTCTGTATCATCCTGAATCCCCTGTAGTCGATATGCAAAGACAGCTTTGTTCTTCATGCAGATGGAAGCTGAGAACCAATGGTTTAACAGGACACGATAAATATCCAGAGGTAATTTCATTCCTGAAAGGGGAAACCAATATCATTCCGGACGTGGGGCAGCTAATGTGTCCAATACATCCAGATAGACCAGCGTATAGCAAGAAAACCGGGTTATGTATCAACTGTCAAAGAAAAGCGAAGGTGATTGGGGTGACGGATTGACGGAAGAAGAGCTGAAAATCGTGAATAATTCGGTGGCCTGGTAATATTTGAAAATCTTTATCTGCTCTGGCGTTCAATCCAGTTTCGTGGTGTCATTGTCCGGGACTGGCGGGTGTCAATCTTTGTGTGCCACGGCATCGTGGACAAAATATTGTGCCATGGTTGAAAAAATGAAATTAAAATCAACAACATATAGACTTCTGCGTTTTTTTTGTGAAACAACCGCAGAATACGCAGGTGATGCAGCCGTTTTAAAGGTAGGTGTTGCGGATATCCTTGAATTCGAATGAAATAAGGAAGTTCATATGCGAGCCGTCGTTCAGCGGGTTAATGAAAGTTCTGTCACTGTTGGCAATCAGTTGATCAGTCGGATCGGTCCGGGGATGCTGGTGTTGCTGGGGGTGTCTGAAACAGATGATTCCGGGGACGTGGAGTATCTTTTGGAAAAAATTGTTCATCTGCGGATATTCGAGGACGAAAATGGAAAAATGAACCGATCTCTCAAGGATATGCGGGGTGAGATGCTCGTGGTCTCCCAGTTCACGCTTTTTGGGGATTGTCGCAAGGGGCGACGTCCGTCCTATATTCAGGCAGCAGGACCGGAAAAAGCAGAGTATCTTTATGAATTGTTTGTTGAAAAAGTTCGGGAAAAAGGCGTCCCCGTAAAAACCGGCCGATTTCGCGCCATGATGGAAGTGGCACTGATCAATGATGGGCCGGTCACACTGATTTTAGACAGTAAGGCAGTTTAAAATATATAATCTACCCTGATGCCAAATAAGAATATTTAACATGGATATACAGGATGGACAGGATAATGAAGAACACAATAGAGAAACTTACTTTTCGCTCATTTTTTTCGTCATTTTATTTATTACCGTATACTCCCTCTCCCAGCGGGGGAGGGTTGGGGTGGGGGGTCAAATAGTTAAAATTATGCCCGTTCGCAGTATATCTAACTATTCATGAAATATGGTGATTTTCCAATAATGGACACTCTTTTCCCGGTAGCGGAATGAATATATCGTGTTTTAAAATATTTTATGTAGCAGGTGCCTTTCTGTTTTACGTTTTTACGGGTGTGGGTATATCCTTGGCAGATCAATCTCAGGCAGTTTCCCGGATGCTTTCTCTCATTCAGGAAAAAGATGCTGTCCTGCTCACCGATCCACAGGGAAAGATTATAGCATCCCGAAATGCCCAAAATCTCCTGGTTCCGGCATCGACCCTAAAAATTCTGACCGCACTGGTTGCCATTCACAGTCTCGGAGAAAATTATCGTTTCGTGACCGAATGTTATGTGGATAAAGATCAGAACCTGAAGATCAAGGGGTTTGGCGATCCGCTGTTCGTTTCGGAAATGATGCCGGATTTTTCCCGACAACTTGCACCGCATCTCCATCGCTACAACGACATGATTCTGGATGATTCGGCGTTTCAGCAGCCGCTGCGGATTCCCGGTGTCTCCGAAACATCGGAACCTTACGATGCTCCGAATGCTGCGTTCTGTGCCAATTTCAACACCGTCAATTTCCAGAAAACATCCAGCGGCAAATACGTTAGCGCCGAGCCCCAGACGCCGCTGGTTCCATTTGCCGTCTCCCGAATCCGCGCATCGGGAACAGGTTCCGGCCGGATCGTTTTTTCGCATTCCCAGGGAGAAAATGTCCTTTATGCCGGTCATCTGGTTGCCGATTTTATGTCGCAGCAGGGGATCATGTCTTCCGGTCAGATCCGGATCGGCCGGGTTGAAGATGGAGATCGTCTGCTGCTTGGATTTGTGTCTCCGTATCGGCTGACGGATGTGATTGCCAAATTGATGGCGTACTCCAACAATTACATCGCCAACCAACTGTTCATCGCAACAGGCATCCAGATGTACGGGCTGCCTGGAA
Organism: uncultured Desulfobacterales bacterium; assembly: GCA_964418135.1. Classification (GTDB taxonomy): domain Bacteria; phylum Desulfobacterota; class Desulfobacteria; order Desulfobacterales; family Desulfatirhabdiaceae; genus RAAP-1. The sequence goes on along the minus strand of CAYQKZ010000142.1, from coordinate 4,129 downwards.
CGATCGACAAAGGCATCCGGGCCTATCAAGAATTCCTTCGGAAAGAAATGAAAATAGAAACCGTCCAACTGGCCGAAGGATCGGGAATTTCACGGGTGAACCGAATTTCGGCCGAACAGATGGATCGGCTTCTGCTCCGTTTTTTTCCCTATCGGGAGTTGCTGCGACGACAGGGAACCGAGCTGTTCAAGACCGGCACGCTGGATGGTGTCCGCACCCGTGCGGGATATATCGAAGGCCGGGACGGCAGGGTTTATCGCTTCGTTGTCTTGATCAACACACCTGGCAAAACGGCCGATCCGGTGATGGAAATGATTCGCGGAATTACTGGCGGTTAGTTTTTTGTTTTTTTGATATCCAGACAGCCTTCGGGATGAATCTCTCCGCTTGTGATATGGGCATAGGCGCTGTGATTGTGGATAGATTCAAAATTTTCGGCACTGACGGAAAACCAGGTGATGTTGCTGTCTGCTTGAAGCTTTTCAGCAACATCCCGCACGATATCTTCGACAAATTTAGGGTTGGTGAATCCTTTTTCCGTCACAAATTTTTCATCCACCCGCTTCAGAATGGAATACACTTCGCAGGATGAGCAGCTTTCCACTAGCTCGATCATATCCTCCATCCAGATGAATTTCCTGAATCGGGTACTCAGCCGGACTTCTCCTCGCTGATTATGGGCACCGACATCGCTGATTTCCTTTGAACAAGGGCAGACGGATGAAATGGGAACGATCACTTCGGAAACAAGATCGATGCGGCCTGATGGATCGCTGGATCCGAGAATCCTGCAGGTGTAATCCATCAGCCCCGGCGCACCGCTGACCGGGGCTTTTTTCTCGATAAAATACGGAAAAGACACCTCGATATGAGCGGATGCGGCATTGAGATGTTTTTTCATTCGATCGAGTACTTCGGAGATTCGCTTGAGGGAGATTTCGGGTCGGAACAGGTGAAGCAGCTCGACAAACCGGCTCATGTGGGTGCCTTTGTATTTATGAGGCAAATCCACATACATGTTGATGGAAGCCACCGTATGCTGCCGACTGTTTCTGCGGTCCAGAACTGTGATGGGGTAACGGATGTTTTTGATTCCGACTTTGTCGATAGTGATATTTCGGTGATCCCGTTGATTCTGGACATCTTTCATGGATGTACTGCAGGGCGGATGGGGTGTCATGTCCGGATTTCCGTGTCTGTTATTGATTCAGGTCGACTTGTTGATTTCTTACGGCGTTTCGGGGGGGCTGTCAATAGATAATCCGTTCTTACATGACTCAATGCTCTGAAAATATTACCTTTTATATTTGAATTGCTTTGGTAGAGGTGATCAAGCATCTCTTTGATTTCTTGACGTTTGGAGGTTTTAGATGTCGGACAGGGATTGTTAAATACCGGAAATCGGTTCTCTCCGGCAAATTTTCGGATGGCCGATTGATCTACAAAAGCCAGCGGTCGGATTACGGTAAATTGCCCAAGGAAAAAATGCTGCAAAGGTACCATGGTGCAAATTTCACCAGCATAACAAATATTTATAAATAAAGTTTCGATAATATCATCTTTGTTGTGCCCCAGCGCAAGCTTTCGGCAGCCCAGTTCATCCGCAATTTCAAAAAGCCGCTTTCGCCTCAGGCGAGAACACAGGAAACAGGGATTTTCTCGATTTTCCGGGCTGTGAGCCAGGATGCCGTGCTGGGTCTCCTCTATTCGAAGTTCAATGTTCCACTGGTTACAGTAATTCTTCAACCGATCGCCAAAGCCGTTCTCGAATCCCGGATCGATGTAAATGGGAAACAATTCATATTGAACGGGAATCCGCCGAAGGCGCTCCAAGAGCATCCAGAGAAGGGTCAGGCTGTCTTGTCCGCCGGACAAACCGACAGCGATCCGATCGCCGTTTGAGATCATGCCATAGTCGTGAATGGCCTTTCCCACGCCTCTGTTCAACGACCTGAATAGCTTGGATTCCTTAATGGATGTCAATCTCCATCGTTGTTTTCGGATATCAGTCTGATTCTTCCAGCGGCAACTTCTCTTAAAGAAATGACGATGTCTTCATTCTTGGGT
>CAYQKZ010000142.1:0-2052 GCA_964418135.1 uncultured Desulfobacterales bacterium | reverse complement strand
CAGATACTCGGAGCCTTCCCGGATCTGACGGACCCGTCGGGAAACCATATTGGCTAAAAGAAAACGGTTGGGTACCCGTTTCAGACAATCGTCGATAGTAACTCTTGCCACAATAACACCTCCAAAACGAACGATAATTAAAGGATATCGACCAATTCGTAACAACGTTTACCGCCAGGGGCGGTCAGTACCAGCTCGTCGGATGGTTTTTTTCCGAGAATGGCCTGTCCCAGCGGGGACGTGATAGAAATCCGGCCTTCTTCGATATTCGATTCTTCCGGGCCAACCAACTGGTATTGTACGGTTTCTCCGGTATCGACATTTTCGAGAAGCACCCGACATCCGAAAGCGGCCCGATCTTTGGGCATCTTGCTGGGGTCGATGATGTCCGAATTGGACAGTTTATATTCGAGTTCTCGGATACGGCCTTCAAGGAAGCTCTGGCGATCTTTGGCGGCTTCAAACTCGGCATTTTCAGATAAATCTCCGTGCGCCCGCGCCTCTTCGATCGCCTTGATGTTGATAGGTCTTTCGACTTTCTTGAGATGCTCCAGTTCACTTTTCAGGGCCGCATGGCCCTCTTTGGTCATGGGTATACGATCCAACTTGATACTCCTGAAATGATGGTATTTTATTATGACGGTATTTACTTTGAGCCGCTGCAATCAACGTATCCGAGCAACAGAGTAGATATCATCGGCGTCGGTCTCTTCTCGAAAAAAAGGTAACTTCGGTATCAGGATAAATAATTTTCCGCCAGAATCTCGGCAATCTGAACGGCGTTGGTTGCTGCTCCTTTGCGGATATTATCGGCAACGACCCACATGTTGATGGCATTCGGAATCGATTCGTCCTGACGGACTCTGCCGACATAAGTTAAATCCTGGCCCGCTGCGTCGATGGGCATGGGATAGGTATTGGTTTTCAGATCATCTACAACTTTCACACCCGGTGCCGTGGAGAGCAGGTTTTTGACGGCTTCCGGTGTGATTGGCAGCCTTGTCTCGATGTTGATGGATTCGGAATGGCTGTAAAATACAGGAACCCGAACCGTTGTTGCTGTTACACCGATGGTGTTGTCTTCCATAATCTTTTGGGTTTCCAGAACCATTTTCATTTCTTCTTTGGTATAACCGTTATCCAGAAAGACATCGATATGGGGAAGGCAATTGAAGGCAATGCGGTGCGGATACACGTTTCTTTCAACCGGCTGATTGTTCATAATCGCCCGAACCTGAGTATCCAGCTCGACAATGGCTTTTTGTCCTGTTCCAGAAACCGCCTGATAGGTGGATACAACGATCCGTTTGATGCCGAATGCCTTGTGAATGGGATTTAGGGCAACAACCATCTGAATTGTCGAGCAGTTGGGATTGGCGATAATACCTTTTTGTTTGTATCCGGCAATGGCATGGCTGTTGACTTCCGGAACCACGAGCGGCACATGGGGGTCCATTCTCCAGGCGCTGGAATTGTCGATGACGACACATCCGGATGCTGCGGCTGCCGGGGCGAATTTTTCGCTGGTACTACCACCTGCTGAAAACAAAGCGATATCCATGCCGTTGAAGGACGTTGCCGTCATTTCCTCAACGACGACAGGGGTTCCCCGGAAGTTCAGTTTTTTTCCTGCCGACCGGGAGGATGCCAAAAATTTAATGGAGGCAATCGGAAATTTTCGTTCTTCCAAACAGGTGATCATCTGATTTCCTACCGCTCCGGTGGCACCGGCCACTGCAATATGAAAATGTTTTTTCGACATGGTCTTTTCCCCTATTATAACGACATTCAGAAACAAAAAAACATGATCCCTGATGAGGCGGGCGCTTCATCAAGGATCAGTATCAACACGGATAATCGGCCGTGCAGGATTGAACCGGAACTTGGAAAAATATGTACCGGAAACCGGTGAAAATGCATTTACCAGAGTTGTGAATATGACTTATAAAAGAATATGTCTGAGCGCATATATAGACATACAGAAAAATAATTTCGCTGCGTTATCGGTCGGAGATATACTACAGTATTATCTCCTCCCTGCTGCCTTGCGAA
>CAYQKZ010000141.1:0-8291 GCA_964418135.1 uncultured Desulfobacterales bacterium | reverse complement strand
GCCTGCCCGGCATCTGGTTTTTTCAGGTACTCCTGGTAGCGATTGCGCCGGTGATCGACGCCCTGGTGATCGGCTCTTTATTTTTCGGCAAGATCAGTCCGTCTCTGTATGCCTATTTCGGAATTTTTCTGATGATGGATTTTCTGCTTGCGGCACTGGCCTGCATGATGGAACATGAACCCATTCGCCGGGCATGGCTGATTGTGCCCATGCGGTTTGTTTATCGGCCCATGCTGAGCTGGGTCATCTGGAAATCGTTGATAAAAGCGGCCAAGGGGGCCTGGGTGACGTGGGGCAAACTGGAACGAACCGCATCGGTAACTGGATAATAACTATTATGATCCCAATGAGATATCGAATTTATAGAACAATCTGCTTGATTCTGTTTATTGTCCTGCTTGCCGTCTTCGGGATATCCCCCTGTCCGGCGCTTCTTCAGGCCGCCGGGCCGGATATCCCTGTTCAGGTGCTGTCCATCCCGGAAAAGGGAGCATACACCGGGGCTTATGTGGATTTTGGTGAAGGTGAAGACGATGTGACGCTGGAAGCTATCGAAAATTTCGAAAAAATGGTGGGAAAACATCAGTCGCTCATCGGGCTTGGCAATTTCTGGGGAGAACAGCGGTTCCCCGCTAAAAACGTTCATATCATCAGCAGTTACGGCGCAGTCCCCTTACTGTACTGGTCCCCCTGGGATAAACCCTACACGGAAAACTCCCTGCCGGATCGATTCAATCTATATAATATCCTTGGCGGAATGTGGGATGCCTATATCGATAAATGGGCCGATGAGGCCAGACAATTCGGCAAACCCCTTTTGGTTGCCTGGGGACTTGAAATGAACGGTACCTGGTTCCCCTGGTCGGGATATCATTATGGCGGCGGACAGAGGGATTCCGTCAATCAGCCGCCGGACTATATCGGCCCCAAGATATTCAAACAGGCCTACCGATATGTGGTGGATCGCGTTCGCAGCAGAGGTGTCCGCAATATTCAGTGGGTTTTTCATGTTAACAACTTCTCTCATCCGGCAGCGGACTGGAATCGCTACGCCGCTTATTATCCGGGATCGGATCATGTGGACTGGCTTGGGATGAGTGTTTACGGAAAATTGGATAAGTATATGGGGTGGGGTTCGTTTTATGATGTCTGTCGTCAGCCATATGAGGAAATCTGTCAGGTGGATGCTTCCAAACCGCTGATGATCGCGGAATGGGGTGTCGGCGAGTTTCCGAATTCCGGAAACAAAGCCGAGTGGTTCAGGAAAGCGTTCATTGATTTCAAGGAGCGATTTCCCCGAATCAAGGCAGCGGTTTACTGGCATGAACGATGGCAGAACGCCGATGAATCCTACAGCAATCTTCGGGTCAATTCTTCACCCGAAGCACTCGAGGCTTTTCGCAAAGGATCTGAAGATGCCTACTGGATCGGCAAACCGCGATTCTCCAACAACGAAAAGCCTTAATTGGATTCGTTGAACTGAACCGTTTCCTTGATGGTGTACTGCGGTTTTGAATTCAGACTCAGATACATTCTGCCCATGTATTCGCCGATCAAACCAATCGATGCCAGAACCAGCCCGCCGATGATCAGATTAATCAATACCAGTGTCAGCCAGCCTTCCACTTTATGATCGGAAAGAAAATAGTCCAGAAAGTAAAAGACGGCCAATCCAAAGCCAATGGAAGCCACCAGAAATCCCAGCAGCGATGCAATTCTCAGGGGATAGACGGAAAAGCTGGTCGCCAATTTAAAAAAAACGGACATGGACCGAAAAAAATTGAAATTGCCTTTTCCTTTGTAGCGTTCATGGTGATCGATGGTGATCTGCGTGACATGGCTGGTGATCTGCAAGAGCAGTCCCTGAACGTAAGGATAAGGCCCCTTGTATTTCAATACCTCGTCCACCACTTCTTTTTTGATGATCTGAAACGGCGAAAGGTATATATGCTTGGGTTTGTCGAGCAGGACATCGGCGATCTTTCCATTGAACCAACTGCCCAGATTTTTCCACAATGCCTGATTTTTCTTTAAAAAATTGGCATAACAGACATCATATCCTTTCCGGCATTCATCATAGAGATGGATGATATCATACGGGGAGTGCTGGATATCGTCATCCATGATCACCGTGTAATCGCCGGATGCATGCGACAGACCGGCCATGATGGCATTGTCCTGACCGCAGTTCTTGCGCAGATTGACACCGATCAGATTGGGATACTGTCGGCATAACTGCACGATGACATCCCAACTGCCGTCCTTGCTGCCGTCATTGACCAGGATAACTTCATGGCGAATTTCCGACAGCGCGTCCTGAATCTGCCTGGCCAGTTCAACCAGATTATCTTGACTGTTATAAACCGGAATGACGATACTGATGTCTTTCATGGATGGTTATGAGAATATCCTTTTTTTCCGAAATGATTTGATAAGAAAAGTTATAGGGCTCTTGAAAACGTTTCAGCATGTCGGTCAATGAATTCCGATCGAAACGGAAACACTCGGCGCCGTTTTTAACGGTAGAAGCTCTGGCTCCGATTTTTCCGATGCCGTTGTTGAGGGATGTGATATTTCGGACAGGTTCGGAGAGAATGATCTTCTTTGAGCAAGATGTCATCAACTCCCAGATTTTAGGCAAGTTTCCGTTGAAATGATATAACGAGCCGGCAAAAATCAGAACATCGGCACGGGGTAAGCTTTCCAGGGATAAAACATCTGTACACACGGCGTTATGCCCATATTTTATAGCATGATCGACAAACACATCATTGATATCGTAACCGATCCAGGTCCGTGTACTGTTTTTGCAGTACGACGCGATATGAATATCTCCAAAGCACAATTCCACGACACAATTATCGTTTTCTCCGATCAGACGGGTAATGTCGCTGAACCTTCCGCGATATTTGCCAACGTACAGCAGGTTCATGACGAACCGGTATATCCAGATGTTCCGATAAATCAAACTGACGTTGTTTTTCACGCCTGAACCTTACAACTAATTGAAAACACGGTTAATTATATATTGTAACAGATCGGTGACACATTTATGACAAATGTATCTCATCGCACCGATACTGTCAAATCAAGAATCTTTTCAATCATGGCTGTAAACAATCTTTTCAAATTCCGCTGGTTGATGATATGGCGTGCTTGATTTTATTCGCCATGAAAGATAAATTGCACATAATTGGGATGAAACTAACTTTTATCGCTATTCAGGCGATAATTTTTTTATGAATTATTATGGCAATAAGAAAAGGAAACTCATGCCGCATCGCGATAAATTTGAAGATGCCATAGATATCAGAGTCTGCAAGGGCGATATCGATTATGAAGGCATTGTAAGGCATATCAACGACGGAGTTGTCATCATCAGAGAAGGAACCATCGTCTTTGCCAACAATGCATTTTATGAAATATCCCAGAAAAATCCGGAGCAGGTCATTTCCGCACCTTTTTCAAATTTCATTTCCCCAGCCGATCAGGAGAGAGTGTTCCGATACTGTACGGAACAGCTTTTCACCGAAGGCATTTCCGACAGGATCGAATTTGTCATGCCGAAAGCGCATGGCGAAGCAATCATCATGATGAAGGTCAGTGTTGTCGAATGCGGCGGAATCCCGGCCATACTCGGCGCTTTGACGGATATCACCGAGCGCCGCAAGACGCGGGACGAGCTGCAAAAAATGAAGGCCCGACTGGAAAGTATTCTGCATTCCATGAATGAAGTCGTTGTCTCGATGTCGTCCGACGGACATCAGATACTGGCCATCAACCCGGCGGCGGAAGCACTCTATGGGGTTCCCGTCCGAAATTTTATCAGCAGACAGAGCCATATCCTGAGTTTCGTCCACCCGGACGATGTCGGAAATGTCAGACGATTCTACGACAACCTGGCCGAAGCCGAATTCGACAGCAAGCAATACCGGATCATCGGCAGCAACAAGAAAGTCCGCTGGGTATCGGATGAAGGCCATGTCGTCTATTCATCCCTTGGGCAGATACGCCGGATCGATCATGTCATCCGGGACATCACCGAAGAGAAAAAAGCCATCGACGCCCTCCGGCAGAGTGAAGCCAAATACAAGAATTTCTTCGAGTCCACCAGCGATATGGCGTTTACACTGACTGCCGGCGGAGACTTCATCGATATCAACGATGCCGGGTTGAAGCTTCTCGGTTTCGAGAGCAAGACGGAGGCACTTGCCAGCAATGTGAAAGATTTTTATGTGGACATCGCGGAGCGTGCCGGACTCCTTGAAGAAATTTACGGGAAAGGCATTGTCGAAGGCAAACACGTCAAGTTCCGGAACAAGGCCGGAGAAGTCATTGAAGTTGCGGTTACCTCCCGGGCCAAGATGGACGATGCCGGTAATTTTATCTGTCATGAAGGAATCATACACAACATCAGCAAGGCATTGGAAGACCAGAGAAACCGGGTCGTCCGCAATACGGCCGGCAGCATGTGCCACTATCTCAATACCCATCTGATGACGCTCTGCGGATCAAAAGACGACTTGAGCCAGGACATTCAATCATTGAATGCACTTGTCGATAAACTTGTTGACGGGGAAAGCTCATCTGAAATTTTGAAACAGATACAATCGCTGATGGAAGATATCCTTTTTTTCAATGAAGGCATCAGCAAAGCATACGAAAGGATTTCGGAAGTGACCACTGCGTTCAACAAGGCGTTTTTATACAAGGAAGAATCCTACTCCACCAAAACGATTCTCGATATCTTCAAATCGTACGGTTACGAGGAAGACGATATCAAATGATTGGATTAAAGTCGATCCCGATGGCTCCATCACGAAATAGACATGATTCGTTCATGAAAAAGGGCCTGCATCGTTTTTTGAGGGCCCCCCCCATCGATGAAGATGATGCGTTTTCTTTCGTGTATGTCGTGGTTAACGTATTTTCACGGTAACAAAGGAGGAAAGATGATTTCTTTGATTGTCATTCTGGCAATTGGACTGGTAGCGGCTTTCTGGGCCATCGGCATCTATAACGGTCTGGTTCGTGGAAGAAACGAGGTCAAGAGTGCCTGGAGTTCGATCGATGTGCAGCTCAAACGCAGATATGACCTGATTCCCAATCTGATCGAAACGGTCAAGGGCTATGCCGGCCATGAACGGCAGACACTGGAAGCCGTAATCAACGCCAGACAGCAGGCGATCAATTTTACCGGCAGCGTCGAAGACAAAGCCAACATCGAGAATGCTCTGACATCCAGCCTGCGTTCGCTCTTTGCCCTGGCCGAGGCCTACCCCCAGCTCAAGGCCAACGAAAACTTCCTTTCCCTTCAGGAAGAACTGGCGTCTACGGAGAACAAGATCGGCTTTGCCCGGCAGTATTACAACGATGCCGCCATGCGGTACAAGAATCGGGTGGAAGTTTTCCCCAGCAATATCATCGCCAATATGTTCGCCTTTCAGCCCGAAGCGTTTTTTCAGGTGGATGCCGCCGAAGAAAAAATTGCCCCGAAGGTGAAATTTTAGACAAGGAACGACAGGATAATGAAAAAGACTGAATGGAACTCAACGAAAATCAGGCGAGTTAGCATTCAGGCGGAACAGCAGGAAAATGATGACACCAATCAATTTCAATCACATTCAGATTCCCGTACTGGCCATGGGAAGGGGCTGGCTGGTCGTTGACAAACCCGCTGGGCTGACAGTACACAACGCGGCAGCAAAAGATATGTGTTCCCTGGTACTGGCTCAAATCCTGAGAGAAACGGCAGTTCAGGAGCGGACGGCCATGGACCCGGATTTCGGCGTCCATCCGGTCCATCGCCTGGACAAGGAGACCAGCGGCGTGATGCTGCTGGCCGTCCATCGGGAGTCGTTTCGGTTTTTCTCAAGCCAGTTCGAATCCCGCCAGGTCAAAAAGCAATACATCGCCATCCTGCACGGACGGTTGGAAAAACCGGAAGGGAGTGACTTGTGGGGAACATGGGATTGGCCCCTTTCAGAAACTGCGGGCGGGCGCCAAAATCCCGAAGGCCCCGGAAACCGCAAGGATTGTCGTACCCGTTACCGGGTACTTGAACACAGCGCCCATTACACGATGGCGGCCGTTGAGATCCTGACCGGACGAACGCATCAGATCCGCAGGCACGCCAAACTATCCGGGCATTCGGTTGTGGGAGATGCCCGCTACGGCTCGATGCGGGCCATCAACTTTCTGAATCGCCATTTCGGGTTTGACCGCCTGGCGTTGCATGCCCGTTCACTTACCTTGCAACTGCCCGGCGGAAAAGCGCCGGAAACAATCGAAACGCCGAAAATTCCCCTGCAGATGCTAAATCTGTTTTATACTTCAAATGGGAACAATCTTCAAAAGCATCAGCAGGGTGATACCGGAAATCAGATTGACAACCGTCTGTGATGGATTAAACTGGTTATAGACTGCAAATTCATATACATTGGATTATTGATCCGGCTTATAAATTGGATGGATGTGTTTGTTTCCGATATTCCAATTAAACTCCATATGAAACGTGAAACACAGGAGGTGGATGATGAATCGTGTTGTAACGATGATCTACGGGATGATAAGTTATCTGTTGATTGCCGGTGCCGTATCGCCAGCCTGGGCTGACGACAATTTCACCCAGGCCGATCGCGAACGACTTGTGCGCCTGGAGGCCACCCTGACAGTCTTTATGCAGCAGGTGGACAAACGCTTCGAGCAGGTGGACAAACGCTTCGAGGAACTTCGTTCCGATATGAATTCACGCTTCGAGCAGGCGGACAAACGCTTCGAGCAAATGACCAATATGTTTTACGCGATATCTGCGATTTTTACATCCCTGTTTACTGCTGTGTTCGGATATGCATGGTGGGATCGGCGTACTGTGCTGATAAATGCCAGAAAGGCTGCCAGAGAAGAGCTGGAAGGCAGTACACAGGCTATTCGAGAGAACAGGGTTACACTCGATCAATTAGTTGACGTGCTGAGAAAATTTGCGGAAAAGACCCCGGATTTAAAAGAGTTGATGAGTCGGGCGCATTTGTTGTAGTGATCATGATCAAATTTCCATACGGCATATCCGATTTCAGAAAAATCATCACCCAGGGGTATTATTACCGGGACCGCACCATCGCCATTCCACTGCTCGAACAAAACGATTCAGCGCTGTTCATCCGCCCCCGCCGGTTCTGGAAAAGCCTGGTTCTGTCCATGCTGGAAAATTACGACGACATTGCCCGCCGGGATGCATTCGAGTTCCTTTGTCTGGTAAATTAATTCATGTGAATTGCCCTATATCTTGCCGGGTTTTTATCTTGATTGGCAACTGCTCAGGTATTCAGAATTCAGAATGCTGTCGAAGACCAGGGAAACGGTAGAAAGGGGGAAGTATGAGATGATTTTTTCCAGGAAGGAATCAGGGCAACCTGTTTACAGCGCTTCGGTAAACTTCCTTATCTCTGCGGTGGCCGACGGCTAAAACGAAAATGATGACCTGTTGTTCTTTAACCCGGTACACCACACGATAATCGCCGATTCGCAGTTTTCTGAAAGATGAAAGATTGCCCGATAAGGAAGAACCAAACTGCATTGGAGCCTGGATTAATTTGGCATCGATTGCACGCATAATTCTGCGTGAGGCGGAAGGTCCGATACATTCCAGATCATCCCGGACATCCGGGTGATAAACAATCGACCAGGTCATTGGGCAAACTTGTTCATCATTTCTTCATGCGTTACGGCTTTTTCGGGATCGAATGTCTGCATGCGCGCAAATGCAAGCGCCATCATCCGCAGATCTTCCATTTCCTCAACCATGGCATCGTATGCTTCAATGGACAATAAAACAGCCTTCGGGATATTGTTTTTTAATATAACTAGTTTTTCCGCTTCACCATCTTCCAGCATGTCTAATGTGGAGGAAGTTTTTCTGGAGAGGTCTGTGGCAGATAAATAATTTGTTCCAAGCATAAGGGCCTCTTGCTTTTGATAAACTCATAACATCATATAGAAATCAAATAATTATATGGATAATAATCATATGCTCCGGATAAGTCAATGATTAAGTCATGATAGCCAGATGAAACATGATGGGTTTTTCCGAACACTGGCTATAGACAGCAAATTCATATGACCAGCGATCCAGTTGAAGAGCTTTATGGCAAGCTGGCAGGAGGCATATCCCTGGAGTAAATGGTTTGACAACGACGTAATATCTGTCTAACATAGCCTTGTAGACATAGTCGCCTTAGCTTTTCATAGTAAACAGGAGAATGAACATGATACAAGCCAATATCTCGGAAGTG
>CAYQKZ010000140.1:0-8304 GCA_964418135.1 uncultured Desulfobacterales bacterium | reverse complement strand
TAGGTGACCGGCTCCTTGATTCGTTTGGATGGATCGATTTTCAGCTTTCCGGTGCGCAGTGCCTCCGCTACCCATTCCACATAGTGAAAGCTGGGCACCGGTGTTTTTCCGGATGTCAGACCGGCCCAATACGGCCCTTCAATGACCGTGGCCCGATAGGCGTGGCCGCATTCGGTGACAACCATGCGCTTGGGTTTCAATCGTTCCATGGCGTCATATACAGCCTGAACCTGAAGCTTGCAGGCTTCCCAGTCTCCGGCGAACATGGCGAGACTGGTCTCTTCCCAGCCGACAGTGGGACCGGTCCAGTTTTCACCGGCGATATGAAATAGAATGGCGGCTTCTGCCAGAACTTCCGGGTCATGCTTGGGCTCTCTGGCATTGACGGTGTAGATGATATCCGCATTTTCTTTATCTACGGGGATTTCTAGCCCAGGCCAGTCTTCCTCGTTTTCCTCTGCCATCCACTGGCAGGTGTCCACCCAGTCATCTGAGGTGACATCCATCTGCGCACGGTAAATCCGATGCATGCCGGCTCCGATTTTCAATTCCCACGGTACGAATCCCTGGGAATGACACAACCCCCTCAGGTAACTGAACATAACGCCCATGTCGATACCGAAGGGGCAGTACATACCGCACCGATTGCAACAGGTGCATTTTCCCCATGCCGTATCCATGGCCATCTGCATGAATGCATTGTCTACATCGCCTTTTCTTTTGACGATCTGACCGAGGGTGGACTGGATCTTATGGGACGGAACCTGTTTAGGGTCTTTGTTGTTGGCCAGATAAAAAAAACAACTGTCCGCGCACATCCCGCAGTGGGCACAGATTTCCAGCCAGGTCCGAATGCGTGATTTGCAGGTTTTTTCCAGTGTAGCCTTCAATGCGGCCCGATCCACATCGAGGTCGTTCATTTCCGCATAATAGGTTTTTCCACTCTTATCCGCCAGAAGTGTATGAAGCGCTTCAACGGTATCGATGGGTATCCGGTTACAAAGTGTTCCTTCAGGCATAATTGATTTCCACCCGCTATAGTAATGAATGATATGTCAAACGATTCAAATTGGCCAATCGGCAACAGTTACCATGCCATACCATTGTTTTTCATCCCACCGCGCTTGATGCCGAAATCCATCCCAATTTGGGCACGGGACAGAAAAAAACCGACAGCATGAGAAAGCTTGGTGAAGGGAATGGCCATCAGCATGATTTCCCCGGAAAGTATATGTAAGATCAGCCAGAACTGGTAGTCCGCCACTTGAAGATGGGCCATATAGCCCGTAAAAAAGGGGGCTACGGCAATCAACAGAACCAGATAGTCGTTACCCGTCGTCAGGATGCGGACTTCTGAAAGGGCGATGCGTCTTAGTACGAGAAAGACAGCGGCGACCATTACGGACAGGGTCAGAAAGTCGGCGACCGGTTCGGAAATAGTCCAAAAACGAATTCCCCACCGTTCCCACAGGATGATGTTATGGGCGATCAGGAAAATCGGGGTGAAAAGAATACCGATATGAAAAGCGAAAACCAGTACCGTCGTGAAGGGATTGTTCCGCCAGCTATGTGTTCCAAAAGGAAAAATCCATTGCAGAATGGATCGCACCGCGCCTTTGACGCCGTACGATACATTGACCGAATATGTTACCCGATCCAGTTTCCAGTCCAGCCCCCGAATGTAAAGAACCACCCGCGTAATGACGCCAACAAAGAAAACGATGAATGCCAACCACGCCAATGGTCCGGTTACAAAATCATACATATGGACACTCCTTTTACTTACTTGCTGTGGTGATGCGCTTCATCCGCCGGCTGATCCGTATCGCGTTCGGTTAAAAAGAGCCAGAATCCGGTAATGGCGCAAAGGGAAATTCCCATCAAGATATAGGTAATTCCCTTGGTGTATGTCATAAAATCTTGAAGTGTAAAGAATTCACCAGTCATTGCAACGTCCTTGGTCGATAAGCAAGTCGATTCTTTTCGAAAAATCCGGTGTTAGTGTGTGTGATAATCCGGATGTTCATACATGATGGGCATTCGGGTGACGATGAACCGAAAGATGAGAATGCCCACCGTGACGATAAAAACTGAAACCATAATTTCCATCCAGTGCGGAATATAACGCTGGCTGGAAGGCAGATGCCAGTTGAATGCAATCAATGAAATGTTGAGCCGGTTCAAAACGATGCCCAGGACTGTCCATCCGGCAGTCCATCGAATGAGTTTGACATTCTTGTCTCGAACACCGATGGCATACATGAGGCAGGGCAGGGCGACAAACCCCAGAAGCTCCACCAGAAACCAGGCCCCATATCCCGTGGTCAGGTAGTGCCAGTTATCGGCAACTGAGATGCCGATGATTTTGATCGTGAAATATCCGGCCAGAACCAACGCCGCCGCCTTTCCAAATCCCAGTGTAACGTTTTCGGCTTCCGCAAGATGTGTCTTGTCCATTTTATCGGAAAAATAATGATGCGAAAGCGTACTTTCAAACAATACCATGGAAAGCCCGGCAATGATACTCGACACAAAAAAATACACGGGCAGATAGGTTGAGTACCACAGCGGGTGCAGTTTGGATGGTGCGATCAGATACAGCGCGCCGAGAGAAGACTGATGCAGGGTGGACAGCACCACCCCGAATATGGTCAGCAGCATGGTCAGCCGCACCACAATTGTCCGTGCCCGTTTCAGTCCCAACCATTCGAGGACAGCGGGCGTAAATTCAATAAATAAAACAGTAAGATACAATGCAACACATGCACCGACCTCGAAGAGCAGGGAGGTGGTCCCCTGCTGAATGATAAACGGATAGGGCAGTCTCCAGGGACGACCGACATCGTAATGGAGGGCGAAAACCACCAGCGCATACCCTAAAAATCCGGTGAGAATGGCGGGCCGAACAGCGGAATGGTAGCGCTTCATCCCAAAAATATAAACCGCCGCAGATGTGACATAGCCGCCGGCAGCCAGCGCAACGCCGCAGAGCAGATCGAATCCGATCCATATCCCCCACGGATTATCGTCTGTCAGGTTCGTAACCGCTGCCAGTCCGCCGGTGAACCGCAGAATCGTAATGACGATACCGGTCAGAAGGATGATGCCGGCAACCATGTTGAATGGTGTCAGCGCCTTGTGGACAGAAATGGGTTTATCAGACATCAGGCGGTCACCTCCTGTTGAGCGTTGACGGCTTCATCCACCGCTTTTTTCACGGCTTGTTTGATGGCGGTTTCTTTGTCTTTTTCCGCTTTTTCCATTGCCCGATTCATCTCTTCTTCGGCTTTCCGCCGGGTTTGTTGAACGGCCTGAGAAACAGCCTGTCGCTGTTCTTCTGCAGAGACTTTCTCTTTGCGCTGAGTAATGGCATAAATCCCGGTGAGCAATACCGGCCAAAGTCCCACAACAATCGGAACGGCGCCCAGCGCCCCGGATGTCAGCTCGGGTGCCGGCGTAACGCCTAAATCTTCGCGCATGCCGATCTGACTGAACGGAACAGAAGATAGATACAGCCAGCTCGTTCCGCCCATTTCGGTTTCACCGTAAATATGATCGACATAACGTTCGGGATATTTCAGGATACGTTCTCTGGCGATGTTTAGTACGTCTTTCCGTTTTCCGAATGTCAGGGCCTCCTTGGGACAGGCTTGAACACAACCCGGAAGCTGGCCTTTCAGAATTCTCGGATGACACATCGTACATTTGACGACTTTGGGATCGAGAGCCTTTTCATATTCATAAGTGGGAATTTCAAACGGACAGGCGACCATGCAATATCTGCATCCCACACAAACGGATGAATCGTAGGTGACAGCTCCCTCCGGAGATTTTTTGAAGGCTCGGACAAAACAGGCGGATGCACAGGCGGGTTCAAGGCAATGATTGCACTGTTTTTTGACAAAAACGGGTCTGGGAGATTGTGAACTCGACTGAAATCGGTTTACCACGGTGTAGGCTTTGGAAGTGGTCCGTCGATGATCATTTAGAACGGATAAGTCTTTGAAAGGCCGATTTGGCGGCGGGAGTTCATTGACCGTGCTGCAAGCAGCTTCACAGGCGCGGCAGCCAACGCACAGGGTTGTGTCATGCAAAATCGCAAAACTATCCGGATACCCTTCAAAATGAACATTGGCGGCTGCCTCGGCCTTTTGTCCGATCAGCGTACCCGCCCCGGCAGCGCCCATCCATCCCAAAAATCGTCTTCGCGTCAACGGCATGTTGTTACCTCTACACAACCTTAAAATGAATAACCGAATGAAATTTTATTGGTTTTGTGTGAAAAAATCAGCCGAACCTCATCGGACGGTGACAGCTTTCCAACAGAAAATTACTGAATTTTTTCCTTGTGGCATTCGGTACAACCCATGGGTTTTTCAATGTGCATGGCCTGATGGCATCCCATGCATTGCTGGTGATAAGCGCCCAGCAGTCCGGGGGCATCCTTGGCTTCGTTAAAGGGTTTATTGTGACAGCTCTGACACTTGGGCGGCTTGACCGATTCCGGGCTGTTATGATGGCATCCTCGACACAGTGTCATTTGAGTGGTGTGAAAATATTCGGCCAGTTTGTTCTCACCCAGATTGTTGAACAGACTCTGAACGATTTTTCTGTGTGGAAATTCGACCGGTTCATACTGATTTGAAAGTATTTTTATCGATATTTTCTCGGGGATGTCGGGTATCAGCGTGTCTGCAAAAGGAGCCTTGACAGGCTGTCTCGAATCCAGCAGGGTTTTGGCCAAAACAGCTTCCTGATCGGCAGGCAGCGGCATGGGTACCGATGACAGTGGATCGGTTTTGATGTGGCAAGTTCGGCAGGATAGCTCATCTTTTCGGTTCGGGTTCATACGGACATGGCATCCGGCGCATTTAGACTGGGCCTTTGCTATATGATGGCATCCGTTGCAGCTTTCGGATGCATTTTTCTGATGCATGGCCAGATCCAGCGTCACCCATTTTCCTTCTTTGGACCCGATCTGCGTGTGACAGGTATTGCAGGCGCTCAAGGACTGATGATGGCAAACTCTGCAGGAGTCCGAGTACCCTTCATGCGCCTTGTGATCGAAGGGAACGTAATCCATTCGGGTTTGCGGCTGAACTTCGTCTTTATTGATTTTCATCAGAACCGTATCCGGCTGTTTGCGTAAAATTCGAGGAATATCGGGTAGCTTTTCGATTTTTGCCTGTAGTTTTGGATCATGACAGCCGCCACATGTGACCGGTCCGGCTTTTTTTCCGGTAGCAATCACTTTTCTATGGCAATCGAGACAACCGATATGCGAGGCTTCCCGGTTGGATATCCGGTTATCCTGTGTAATATCCTGATGGCAATACCGACAGGATCCTTCCTTTTCTTTGGCGTAAAAGAGTTTTTTGGTTTGTGGATCATATTCATGGTGGCAGGTTTCACACTTGTTCTCTGCCGCTTTGGAATGACGGGCATGCAGAGATTTATCGAACTGGATGGGCAGTCGAAGCAACTCGTACTCCGATTCTTCCCGGTGACATTCTCCGCAGGTGACCGGTCCGGATTTTTCATTTTTGGACGCGATCGATTTATGGCATTCAATACATTTTTCATGGTAGATGTCTGCGATTTCGGATTTGCCGATATCCTTGGTTCGCTGAAAATGCAGGGAAAGACGATTTTTATCTGTAGTCAAATGGCAGGCTGTACAGTCTTTTTGCTGTTTTTGAAGGGCCTGCGAATGCAGATCGTGTGGAAATTCGACACCCGGACGCTCGAGTCTGCCATAGCTCTTCAGCATATCGATAAAAACCACATCCGATCGTTTGCTATCGGTTTGCTGCAACTGGCTTTCCCGACCATATGCGCCTATCCCAAAAACGGAAACAACGACAAGTACAACTGGCAGGACAATCCTGGTAATGAATGATCCGACTTTCCCCATAATGCGCTTCCTCAGTGAAGTTCGAATGAATCAAATTGTGAAACCTGATACCCGGCTGATAAAAAATATGTTTGTTAAGACAGCGAAATTGAAGGCTTGATTGGAAATGCTTATCAATCGTCAATATCAATTCTTCAAAACAGGTATACGCCTGAAACACGGCCGAGAATTAAAAGTTATCGTGAATATACAATTGCGATCATATAACGCATAAATAACAAATATTTATATGGCCGTGAATTCGAATAAATTTCATTTATGAAGGCGACATGTGATGAGTCATGATCGATAACGAAATCGTCTTTTGACAAATGATGTTCCAAAAAGAGGATTGGAAATATTATCCGGGATGCGCATGAGTTTTAATTTTTTGCCTATAGTCAACTTGAAATTTTCTGTCAACAAGAAATTTTCATAAATAAAAAACTATCAACAATAATTTTTCATGCAGCCAACTGGTTTTGCCATAAAAATGTGCAATCGAATCTATTGAAAGAAATGAAGTTTGAAAGGTCGAAAAAGCCTTCTTGACCGCATTTGAAATTGATTCAAGCCTCATCGTTTCAAAACGCGGAAATGTTTATCCGTACTGCATCGCAATTTTCACTTGATTGGATGTGATCATTTCTTGTTGACAGAAAATCCCAAGTTGACTATAGGCAAATCTTTAAATGTTCCGCTGATGCTCATATGGTCGATTCGTCACAGTCATGATCCATTTGATTGCTTTCAGCGAAAAGCGTTTACCCATGAGGAGTACCCTGCTTTTATGAAACTGGATAAGTTGTTGTCCCAACACAGAAAAATACTGATCAAACGCTGGTTTGACGAAGTTGTCAGAACTTATCCTTCCGATACCGCCCAATTTTTAAAGCAGCAAAAAGATCCATTTGCCAATCCTGTTGGCAGCACCACCCTGAAGGGACTCGAAGCGTTGTTCGATGTGTTGATGACCGGAATGGACCGGGACGCTGTCATTTCTTTTCTGGATCCCATCATCCGGATACGAGCGATACAGGATTTTACGCCTTCTCATGCGGTTTCATTCATTCTGTTTCTCAAACAGGCCATACGGGAGACACTCCAAAAGGAGCTTCAAGACACCGAAGTGATGATGTCCTTTGTGAATTTTGAATCACGTGTCGATCATCTTTGCCTGATGGCGTTCGATATTTACATGAAATGCAGGGAAAAACTTTATCAGATACAGTCCAATGAAATGCGAAATACGACTTTTCGTGCTTTTCAGAGGGCCGGACTGGTAAAAGACACTCCGGATGACGATGTGCCGGGACTGCGGCTGGTGACGCCGGCATTGAACGGCGACTGTAAGAAATGATGGGTATTCTGGTCAGTGGCTTTATGGCGCAATCGGGGCGTTGTTCCATAGAACCACAGCGTTCTATTATTTCATAGTCCCCGCGAAATTCAATCGAATGCGCGGGGCCAAAGAGCGAGGTGATGGTCAATGAATGTAAAGTATTTGTATTCCCTGTTGGCAGTTATTGCTTTATTTCTGCTGGCCTATCTGGGTGTGGAGGCTGCAGGGCTCGAACTTCTGTTCGGGATTGTCATACCCTATGTTGCGGTAACCGCCTTTGTCGCCGGCGTTGTCTGCCGGGTGACGGGATGGGCGCGTTCCGCTGTGCCGTTTCGTATTCCTTCAACCTGCGGCCAGCAAAAATCGCTTCCCTGGATCAAACCCAATAAATTCGACAACCCCTTTACGCCGGGTGCGGTCGTGGTGCGAATGATTCTGGAAGTCTGCTGTTTTCGGTCGCTTTTTCGAAATACCCGAAATTTCATTCAGGAAGGAAAAATCGCCTATCAACTGGAAATCTGGTTATGGGTGGCTGCGCTGGCTTTTCATTATGCATTCCTTACGGTGATTGTCCGGCATTTGCGCCTGTTTACGGAACCGGTTCCCGCCCTGATCAAACTGGTTGAAACCGTAGACAGCTTTTTCCGGTTCGAAATTCTGACCGATACGTTGAGAATCGGAGTCCCCGGCGTTTACATGTCGGGGTTGGTGCTGCTGGCTGCGATCGTTTTTCTGTTTGTCCGAAGGGTCGTCATTCCCCAGGTTCGATACATTTCCCTTCCCGCCGATTTCTTCCCTCTTTTTCTCATCTTCGGTATTGCATTTACCGGTATTCTGATGCGGTATTTCTCAAAAGTGAACATTCGGGCGGCAAAAGAGCTGGCGCTGGGTCTGGTTTCCTTTCATCCCACCATCCCCCAGGGTATCGGCTCGGTCTTTTACGTCCATCTGTTCTTTGTCTGTATACTGTTGGCCTATATCCCCTTCAGCAAGCTGATGCATATGGGAGGTGTTTTCCTGAGCCCCACGCGGAATCTTCCGGGTAATAGCCGTGCAGTCAGACATGTCA